>NZ_JAUQXO010000009.1:0-137066 GCF_030834625.1 Geobacter sp. | reverse complement strand
CACTTTTCTACAGATCCTTGAGGTCAATTTGTTCGAGAAAAAGCCCATTTCATCGCTGGTTGCGGAAGCCCTTAAGCAAAATCCCGACCCTGTCGTCAGCAACCAGCTAAATTTATTCAACTATTAACCGGACAGTAGTGAAATCACTTCTGAAATTCAGCGATTTATTCAAATGCATTTTCATTTTAACAATATTGTTGTTAAACGGCTGTGCCTGCGTGACTCTATCAGATTGGAATAAGCAGTTTGAAGAAGATCATCAGCGAGCCATTGAATTTGCAGCGTCCTCCGTGCCTGCAACTTATCTGGGTAAGTTTAACGAGGTTTATGTATACGAAGTAACGGATCTGAACAATCAAAAGGTAATATTTAGGCTTCCTGCAAAAAAAGACAAAAAAGTAGAAATAACTCTAGATGACCATCGGTCATACACGAGACCAGGGAAACCGGCAACATTTTATTTTAATAATAAAGATGTCATTTTGGACACTGGTTCTGATTTTCCACAAACTGTGGCTGTATATACAGCCTCACTGCAGACCGGTTTCAGTTATTCATGTAAAGATGGTGAGTTTCATAATGAAATCGACAAGTCCATTAAAGAAGGAATTAAATGTGGTGAGCTGCATCAAAATTGTCATGGACTGTCAATGTTTGATTCATCAATACTTGGCTTAAGAAGAACTGGTTACCTTGTTACTGCCACTCTTGATATTGCTTCTTTGCCATTAGTTATACCATTTGCAGTAATTTTTGCCTTTGGATGGTGTGGTCCATTCGGATGTCCCTGAAGTAAATACAGTAGCGGTACTTACATGAACCTATTGTTTTTGTGACGATTGCCGCGCTCCTTGACACTTCTTCTATGCCGCACCGTCAGAGTTACATGGTCCGCATGATATCTGCGACCGAAGAACTGCAGCAAGTTGTTGAAGATTTGTCCTCATAAATTTGTCCAATTAATTATTAGTGGAAACAGATAAGACATGAACAAGCTTGGATACATCTCTCTTCTGGCCGTCCCTATTGGTCTGGCGTTATGCGCTCTTGCAATAGTATTTGGTGGCGAAGGGGATCCCACCGAAGGCGAACATTGATGAGACATCTCGGTTTGATTTCTGCACTAACGTTTCCATTGGCTGTTGTGATCGGCTGTGTGCTCATGCATCTGATGGGGCGCAAGGGGGCTTATTCCGGTTTAGCATCGCTTGGCTTGGCCAGCGCTATGGCTTTACTTCTCCTGCTGGCTGCGGTCGCAGGTTTTGTTGTGGGCGTATGGGACATTAAAACTGGTAATGGCAGCTTTTTATCTATAGTCGGCATGACTCCGGGAATTTTGTCTGCTTGCATAATAATGTGGTTCCTGTTGGGGAATATGTTCAAAACCGGAAACAAGCACAAATGAGGTGTAGCAATGGCACGTTATCTGTGATTGGACAGCGGGGAAAATAGAAGATAGTGAAAACATTTTTACTCATCCTGCCCCTGGCGGCCAGCCTTATCTGGATCGTTGCAGCCGGTGCGCTTACTCATCTGCGGCTGCTCGAAATCGTTGCTGAGGACTCGAATATCCCCTTCAACATAGGCGCATATATTCTGGCCTTCACGATCCATTTCTATGCGTGGCTGGCCCCGGTGGCATTCTTCTGGTGGATATTCCAGTGGAATCTCTCCATCCTGGTCATTAAAGGCATTATCGCCGTAGACCTGCTGGTGTTGGTGCTTTTCAGTATTTTCCCCGGGAAGGGGACGGGTATTCTTTCCCTGAACAATCGCGACTTCGTGTTGATTCCGGCGGCGTATACACAGTTCTTTGCCATGAAGGTCGGCCTTATCAGGGAAGGCAGGATTCTCGACACCCGTCCAATGTCAACCCTTATTCCGGCACTGCAAGATCCTGATACGGAAGTCCGGCAAGCAGCCATGAAAGCTATCGATGCCAGGAGGGATCCTGCTGCGGTTGAAGCACTGACGGCCGCACTGAAGGATGAGGATTTTGGTGTCAGAGACTTGGCAGCCGGGGCTCTTGGCAGAATAAACGACCGCCGTGTGGTAGCGGTGCTTGTGGATGCCTGGAAGCATGGGGACGGCAACATGAAAACCAGCGTGGAAAATGCCATGCTGCACATCGAGATTCCTAAGGCGGTCGATGAGTTGATCAATCTTTTGCAGGATGGAGAAGCCCAGAAATTACATGGCGCTGCCGCCAAAGCCCTCGGCAACATAGGAGACCGTCGTGCGGTTGAACCGTTGATCAGGGCCTTGGATGGCCCTGGCCGCCACCTGCACATGGTAGAGGCGCTGGCAAAGCTGGGTGATCCGCGCGCGGTAGAGCCGTTGCTGGTCCTGTTGCGGAAAAGCCGATCGGACAGCTCTTATGATGCAGGCCATTATCTCAATGCGTCGATAGAGGCCTTGGGCAGCCTGAAGGATCGTCGGGCGGCAGGAGATCTGGTTCCCCTGCTGAAAAAAGGCGATTGGTATGTAAAAGGGATTGCTGCCAGGGCGCTGGGGAAAATAGGCGATGCCGGTGCTGTGGAGCCGCTGATAGCCGGCTTATGCGACAACGATGCAAATCTTCAGGAGAATGCAGCCATCGCTTTGGGCGAAATAAGGGCTGTCCGTGCCATCGATCCGCTGGTCAACATTCTGGAGAAATCCGACAGCACCTCCCTCCGGGAGGCTGCTGCATGGGCCCTGGGGGAATTCGAGACCCCACGGGTCATAACCCCGCTTGTTGCTGCATTGAAGAGCGACAAAAGCGTCGCTGTAAGGAAACGGGCCGCCTATGCGTTGGAGAAATGCAACAGCTCCGAAGCCGTTGCGCCGCTGGTCGAGTCATTGAAACGCGATGTGCCCGATGTTCGGATGGCTTCGGCACATTCGCTTGGAGCGTTCCAGCAAAGCAGCGTCATTGAATCGCTCATTGCTGCCCAGTCTGACGAGGACCGCTCGGTACGGTGGGAGGCGACCCTGTCGCTGGACCATCTGCCTGGGAAAGAGGCCGCCGCGGCAGTGGAGAAGTTCACCAGTAAGTTCGACATCGCCGGCATCGCGAAGAATTACGAAGGGATCATCAGAAAAGGGGATCCCCGCAAGGAATACCTGCTGATATTTGCATTGAGCAGTTATGGTAACGAGCAAATGGCCAAAGACTTTGTCACCAGTGGGCATGGCTGGTTGGAAGAAGCAGGAAAAAAGTGGCTGGAAAGCCACGGTTTTCCACAGGATCCAAAGCCCCGGCCAGGGGCTCCCGAGTGGGATAAGCAGCCCGAACCCGATTGAAACTGTGAAAAGATCACGAGCGTGATGCTCCGAGGCATAACGATAGAAATAGAGATAGAGATAGACCGGATGAACTTCCTCAACTCCACCCCCCTTACTGTCGCCCCACTTTTTCTCACCAACCGCCACGGCGCCGAAACCCTCCTCGTCGTCGTCAAGGGAACCTGGCGCATCGGGAAGGACGGCTCCCTCTCCGCAGCCGAGGAACAGGTGCCGATACGCCTCGAGCCGGCCTATTCCGGCGATCCCACCGAATCGAGCCTCATCCACGACACCGATGTGGTATTGGAAAAGCCCGGCACTGACTGCATCCTCCTCGGCCATGCCTGGGCGCCTAAGGTGGGGGTCGGCTCCGTCGACGTAACCTTCGCCGTGGGGCCGGTGCGAAAGACAGTGCGGGTCTTCGGCGAGCGGGTCTGGATGAAGTGCTTGGGGATGGTGTCGATGTCGAAGCCCGCGCCGTTCGAGAAGATACCCCTCGTGTACGAGCGGGCCTTTGGCGGGGCGGATGCGAGTTGGCCCGATCCGAATGACCACGAGTTTTCCCTTGAGAATCCGGTTGGACTGGGATTTCTGGCGCGCAAGACGAGGCTGGTGATCGACGACGCCCGCCTCCCCAACCTGGAAGACCCGGCGAACCTCATCAAAAAGCCAACCGATCGCCCCCGGCCGGCGGCCTTCGGGCCGATTCCGCCCCACTGGCACCCCCGGGCCGGCTATGCCGGCACTTACGACGACCAGTGGCGTAAATACGTGAGCCCTCTGCCTCCGGAGGATATGGACCCCCGCTTTCACTCCTGCGCCTCCCCCGGCCTTGCGTCGGCCCGGCATCTCGCAGGTTCGGAGCAGGTGCTCGTGGAAAACGCCTCCAGAACCGGAAGGCTGCTGTTTCAATTGCCGGGAGTGGCGCCGAGCGTCTCGGTGCACATCGGGGCGGCGGCTCACGGGTTGGCGATGCTGCTCGACACGGTCATTGTGGAGTCGGATGAGGGACGTCTTACACTTGCCTGGCGGGGACGCTTGCCGGTGCATGGTCGGCTGCATGAAATCGGCGCAGTGCGGGTTGAGATGATCGAGAACTGAGAATACAGCATGAGCCCCAGAGCTGCGGCCCTCTCTGCTGTCAGGTGAAAGGAGTATTGCGCGGTTTCGCCGTGCTGTGCTAGTGTTATGCGGATTTACTTTCGCTTCAAAGGGATAGAGCTTCAATGAGTGAAGAAAACGCGAAGGTCCTGCCGTTTCTGGAGCACCTGGCCGAGCTCCGCAAGCGGCTCATCATCATTATCGTCGCGGTCATCATCGGCATGGGGCTGGCCTGGAACATCTCTGACGACGTCCTCCATTTCGTCACCAAGCCGATCACCGGCAAGACGTACCTGACTGACATCAAGAAGCAGGTCTACGAGGAGGTGGGGAAGCGCTGGCCAGCCGCTTACCAGCAGTTCGAGCTGGGTAAAGAGGTGAACGCCGAGCCCAAGGAGCGCAAGCTCAACTACAGCGCGCCCCTGGAGCCCTTTTTCGTCCAGTGCAAGATATCCATCATCGCCGGCTTCATCCTGGCGCTCCCCATCGTGTTTTACCAGCTCTGGCTCTTCATCGCGCCGGGGCTCACCCGCAAGGAGAAGCGGCTGGTGATACCCTTCGTGTCCGTGAGTACCGTCAGTTTCTGCGTCGGGGCGCTCTTTTTCCTTATCATCATCTGGCCGGTCATCATCAACTTTTCCCTCTCCTACGAGGCCGAGGGGCTCAACAGCCTTTTCAACATGAGTGCCTACATCAACTTCTGCCTCCGGCTGATTCTGATGTTCGGCCTCATCTTCGAACTCCCCATCCTGCTCCTCCTCCTCTCCCGTTTCGGGGTCGTTACCTATCCTTTCCTGGCCCGCAACCGACGCTATGCGCTTCTGGCCAGTGCCATTGTCGCCGCCTTCCATGCGGACCTCATCACCATGTTCGTCATTATGGTTCCCCTCTACGGTATGTACGAGATCGGCGTTTGGCTCGTCTTCCTCTTCGGGAAAAGAAAACCCGTCGTGGCTGAAGCCGCGGCCGGGGGGGACGGGGAGTAGCACCACACCATGCGGATATTCAGAAGCGTTGAAGAGATAACGGAGAAGCTCCCGAACGCCGTGGTAACCATCGGCAACTTCGACGGAGTTCACTTGGGGCACCGGGAGATCTTCCGGCGGGTGAAGCGGGAGGCGGCTGCCCTTGGCGGCGTATCCCTGGTAATCACCTTCGTTCCGCATCCCATCAAGATGCTGGGTCTGAAGAAAGATTTCCGCCTTATCAATACTTACGCCGAGAAGGAACTCCTCTTGGAGGCGTCGGGAATCGACTTCCTCCTCACGATCCCCTTCAACGAGGAGTTCGCCGCCATCAGCGCCGAGCGGTTCGTGCGGGAGATTCTCGTGGGAAGGATCGGGGTGCGCAGGCTCATCATCGGCTACGACTACGCCTTCGGCAAGAACCGCCAGGGAGATGTGGCGATGCTCCGCCGCATGGGGGACGAGCTGGGCTTCGCGGTGGAGGTGCTCGAGCCCATTGCCGCGGGCGGGCTCGTCTACAGCAGCACGGCCGTGCGGCGCATGATCGCCGAAGGGGATGTGCGGGGAGTGGTCCAGCTCATAGGCCGCCACTTTTCCGTGGGGGGGACAGTGGTCCACGGCCGGCAGCGGGGGAAGGGGCTCGGTTTTCCGACGGCGAATCTCCAGACCGACAAGGAACTGATTCCCAAGCCCGGCGTCTACGCCGTGAAGGTGAAGGTTGACGACGATGCCACCTACGACGGTGCCTGCAACATTGGCGACAACCCCACCTTCGGCAACGGGAGCCTCTCCATCGAGGTCTTTATCTTCGATTTCGACGGAAACCTCTACGGCCGCGAAGTACGGATATACTTCGTGGACAGGATCAGGGACGAGATGACGTTTCCCAACCCCCAGCTCCTCCAGGAAGCCATCGGCCGCGACGTGGCACGGTGCCGGGAGCTCTTGCGCGACGTCTCCATTATCGAGTACCGGGAGTATCTGGCAGAGGACGATTTGTGACCACAGCCCTCGGCGACAAACGCCTGTGGCTCGGGATCGGGGTCAGTATTGCCCTGCTGGCGCTTCTTTTCCGTTCCGTCGATTTGGGAGAACTCCTCCGGGCCTTCCGGGGAATCCAGGGGATCTGGCTCCTGCCCGCCGTTGCCCTCACCATGATTGGCTACGTGGTACGGGCGGTCCGCTGGAAATACCTCCTCTCTCCCCTCAAGCAGACTTCCTTTGCGAATCTCGTCTCGGCCACCCTCATCGGGTACATGGCCAACAACCTCCTCCCGGCCCGGCTCGGGGAGCTGGTGCGGGCCTACGTCCTCGGTGAACGGGAGGGGATCGACACGGGGGCGGTGGTGGCAACCCTGGTCATCGACCGGCTTGCCGACGGCTTTACGGTGCTGCTTCTGCTGGTGGCTGCCGTCTTCACCCTGCGCCTCCCTCCGGGGAGCGAGGCGGCCCAGCAGGGGCTCGTGGTGGGCGGATACGTAACCCTGGGACTGTACGTGGCGGTTGTGGTTTTCATGATTCTCCTCCGACGTAACACCCTGCGGACCCTCCGGTTGCTTGAGCGGCTGCTGAGGCCTTTCCCTGCCCGTGTGGCAGAGAAAATAATCCCGTTTCTCGGCGCGTTCATCGACGGGGCGCGGATCACGTCCCATCGGGGCGAGCGGCTGGCCCTTGTAACCACTTCCCTTGTCATCTGGGTGCTTGCGTTTCTCCCCATACATTGCGTGCTCAGGGCGTTCGGGATGGACTTTCCCCTCTCCGTCTCGCTCTTTATCCTCGTTCTCCTAGTCTTTGCGGTGATGGTGCCAGCCTCTCCCGGTTACGTGGGTACCTACCACGCTGCGTGCGTGTACGGTCTCCTTGCCCTGGGGGTGCCCCGGGAAACGGCCCTGAGCGTGGCCATTGTCATCCATGGAATCGGTTTCTTCCCGGTCATCGGTGTGGGGCTCGTCTGCCTCTGGCGGGAGAACCTGTCGCTGGCGGCTCTCGGCAGGAGGGCGGCACGGTGATGGAACAGCGACTCGCGTGGTATCCCACCCCCAGCTACCTTGTGAAGCGGCGGGCAATCATCGACTTTCTTGAAAAGGTGCCGGCGCGACGGGTCCTGGAGGTGGGGTGCGGTGCCGGCGATCTCCTCCGGTTCCTGGGAGGGCGGGGCTACACCGGGGTGGGGATCGACCGCTCCGCCGAGGCGGTTGCCGCGGCCCGGGAGATGGCGGACCCTTCCCGCTTCTGCGTCGAGCAGGCGGAGGTTGATGACGTGGAAGGGACCTTCGAGACGGTGATCGCTTCGGAGGTTCTTGAGCACTGTCTCGACGACGTGGCCTTCCTCCGTAAGCTCCGCCGCAAGACTGCGGAGGGGGGGTGCCTGATCCTGACGGTGCCGGCCCGCATGGCCCAATGGGGGGCCAACGACGAACTGTGCGGTCACGTGCGGCGCTACGAGCGGGAGGAACTCCGGACACGACTCGCCGAGGCGGGGTTCGAACCCCTCCACATCGTTTCCTACGGGGTGCCCATCTACAACATCATGAAGCCCTTTTACGACCGGGCCGTGGAGCGGCAGGTGGCCGAGGGGGAGGCCCTGGAGGAGCGGACCGGCAAGAGCGGCGGGATGCGGCTGGTGCCGAGGCTCGGCGGACTCTTCGCGCTTCTTTTTAACGACGTGACCATGGCTCCCTTTTATTTTCTTCAGAGACTGTTCTACCGTACCGATCTCGGCAATGGTTACGTGGCCGTTGCCCGCAATCCGCGCGGGGAGGGGTAGGTGACGATGCTTTCATCCTTTTTCAGACGGGTCGATCCCTTTGCCGTCCTGGCGGTGACCGTCCCCCTTGCCATCTACCTCCTGACCCTTGCCCCCTCGGTCACCTTCTTCGACAGCGGCGAGTTCATCACCGCCATCCACTCCCTCGGCACGGCCCATTCGCCCGGCTATCCCTTTTTTGTCAACTACGCCAAGCCGTTCACCTGGCTCCCCTTCGGCAGCATAGCCTTCCGGGTCAATGTCGCCACCGCGGTTTCGGCGGCGGTGGCCTGCTACGGCACCTATCTCCTGGTCCGGACCATGCTCGCCGACGAGGTTGCCGCCGGTCGGGCCATGCCGCGGTACGTTGCCCAGGGGTGCGCCCTGGCCGCCGCCCTGGCCTTTGCCTTCTCGGCCCGGCTCTGGCTCCAGTCGAACCACGACAAGCCCTATCCCCTGGTCTCCTTCATCGTCGCGGTGGTCTTCTGGGCGCTGCTCCGCTTCAGGGCGCGCTACGACAAGGGGGAGGAGTGCCCCCATTACGTCTATCTCGGGGCATTTCTCTGCGGTCTCGCCACCGGCGCCCACCAGACCATCGTCCTTATGCTTCCGGCCTTTGCCTGGCTCATCATCTCCAAGGACTGGCGGCTCCTGGGCCGGGTGAAGGAGTTTATTATCGCCGTTGCATTCGGCCTGTTGGGCTTCGCCATCCAGCTCCACATGCCGATCCGTGCCCTGAAGAATCCCCTTCTCAACTGGGGAGATCCCCGGACCCTCGACCAGTTTCTCTGGAATCTCCTCCGCAAGGGATACCCCAGCGAGCCCCCCGTCCGGGACCTGACGCTCCTCTGGAAGCAGATCTGTGCCTACAATGTACCGCGGGAGTTCACCTGGGTCGGCCTCGGCCTCTTGGTGCTGGGCCTTCTGGTTTGCCTCAGAGGGCGGCGCGACGAGGTGATCGCCTACTTTCTCGGCGTCGGCACGTCGCTTCTGGTCATTGTTGGTTACTTCAACGCCCAGCCCGACCTGATCTTCCTTACCGAGGAGTTTTTCACCCCCCTCTACCTCCTCTCCGCAGTCTTCATCGGGGTGGGGCTCTTTGCTCTTCTGGGGCGCGCCCTCGACAGCGTTTCTGTCGAAAAATTGACTTCCGTGCCGGTAAAACTGCTCGTCGGGGTCTTCATCCTGATGCTTCCCACAACCATCTGTGCCCTGAACTACTACGAGAACGACCAGCACGAGAATTACGTGGCCTTTGACTATGGGACGAACACCTTCCGTTCCCTCCCCCAAGGGGCCGTTCTCTTCACCTGGGGCGACAGCGGCGCCTTCCCCCTCTGGTACCTCCAGGGGGTCGAGCGGATGCGGGAGGACTTGGATCTTCTCCACACGCCGCACCTGGTTTTCCGCTGGTATCTGGACGCCTTCCCCCATCTTTTCAGCCAGAGCGTGTTGCGGGCTGTGCCCGAAGCCACCCAGTCGGCCGAGTCGGCCCTGAAGATGGCGGTGTCGGAGCAGATCGTGCGCAGGCCGGTCTTCATCGATTTCTCAACCCGCTACTCGCTCCCCTTTGCCGAATACGGCATGCAGCAGCGGGGCATCGGCTATCAGCTCGTCAGGGGAGGGGGGAGCACGTTCTATCCCCCCGACCTCTCCGTCTGGGGGGTCTACAACTCCCGGGGCTTCACGAGCCAGATGGGGTTCCGCGACCTCGATACGGGAAAGGCGATCCTGATCTATGCCATGGGGAGGCTGGAAGGAGGCGAGACCCTCCTGCGGATGGGATACCGCTCCCAAGGGGCGGAAGAATTGCGCCTTGCCGCCGCCATCGCCCCCGAGCTGAGGGGGCAGGTGGAGCAGATGCTCGGCGCTTTCGGGGTGAGGTGACCATGGACGTTACGGGAAAAACCAGGGTGCTCGGCATCATCGGCTGGCCGGTGGCCCATTCGCTGTCGCCCCTCATGCAGAATGCCGCCCTGGAGGCCATGGGGCTCGACTGGGTCTATGTCCCCTTCGCCGTGCGGGAAGAAGAACTTGCCCGTGCCGTGGCGGGGCTCAGGGCCTTGGGCGTTGCCGGTTTCAACGTGACCATTCCCCACAAGACCGCCATTATACCCCTTCTTGACCGGATCACCTCCGAGGCGCGGCTCATGGGTGCCGTCAACACGGTGAAACGGGACGGGGATGAACTCGTGGGCCACAATACCGACGGACCTGGCTTCATCCGGTCCCTGGGGGAGGATCTCGGGTTAGATCCGGCGGGGAAACGCATCCTCATCCTCGGGGCAGGGGGAGCGGCCCGGGCTGCAGTCGCATCCCTGGCCCAGGCGGGTGCCGCGGCGGTTGTGGTTGCCAACCGGAGCGTAGCAAAAGGGGAGGAACTGGTTGAGGCGTTCCGTGGCTCCTTCGGCGGCACGCAATTTGCTGTAATGTCTCTCGATATGCCCCTCATCAACGCGGAAGCTCAAAATTTTGACTTGATCGTCAATACGACGTCCGTGGGGATGGGGGGAACCGCCTTCGAGGGACTCGACGTTACCCGCATGAAGCCCGCAGCCTCCGTGTACGACATGGTCTATGCCCCCTGGGAAACGCCGCTCCTTGCGGAGGCCACCCGGGCGGGTCTGCGGTGCGCCAACGGCATCGGCATGCTTGTGGCACAAGGTGAGTGTGCCCTTGCCATCTGGACCGGAACGGAGCCGCCATCCGGCGTCATGCGGAGACGTATTCTGGCAGTCCTGGAGCGCTAACCACTTCTTGACATTGGGGTTTTGCCACCCTACCATTACGGCGACTTTTTCCGCGGAGAATCTGATGCAGGCAAGCAGACTGGGAGAACTCCTGGTTCGTAATAACATCATCACCAAAGAGCAGCTCGCCAAGGCCCTTGAAGAACAGAAGAGCGGGGAGGGACAGCAGCGCCTCGGCTCCATCCTCATCAAACAAGGGCTCATCTCCGACCCTGATCTCACCACGTTCCTCTCCAAACAGTACGGCGTCCCCTCCATCAACCTGAGCGAGTTCGAGGCCGAGACGGCGGTCGTCAAGATCATTCCCGCCGACGTGGCCCAGAAGTACCAGATTGTCCCGGTGAACAGGGCCGGTTCCACCCTGATCATCGCCATGGCTGACCCCTCCAACATCTTCGCCATCGACGACATCAAGTTCATGACCGGCTACAACGTGGAGGTTGTGGTCGCCTCCGAGTCGGCCATCAAAGCCGCCATCGACAAGTACTACGACCAGTCCGCGTCCCTGGCCGACGTCATGAGCGATCTTGATATGGACGACCTTGAGGTCGTCGACACCGATGATGAGGTGGATGTCTCTTCCTTGGAGCGGGCCACCGAAGATGCGCCGGTCGTGAAACTGGTGAACCTGATCCTGACCGACGCCATCAAGCGGAAGGCGAGCGATATCCACATCGAGCCCTACGAGCGGACCTTCCGGGTGCGGTACCGGATCGACGGGGTGCTCTACGAGGTGATGAAGCCCCCCCTTAAGCTGAAAAATGCCATTACCTCACGGATCAAGATCATGGCAGAACTGGACATCGCCGAGCGGCGCCTCCCCCAGGACGGCCGGATCAAGATCAAACTGGGGGGCGGACAGGACATGGACTACCGGGTTTCGGTCCTCCCGACCCTCTTCGGCGAGAAAGTGGTTCTGCGGCTCCTGGACAAATCAAACCTGCAGCTGGACATGACCAAGCTCGGCTACGAGCCCGACGCACTGCACCACTTTCAGGAGGCGATCCACAAACCCTTCGGCATGGTGCTTGTCACCGGCCCCACGGGGAGCGGCAAGACGGTCTCACTCTACTCGGCCCTGGGAGAGCTTAACAAGACCACCGAGAACATCTCCACCGCCGAGGATCCGGTGGAGTTCAACTTTGCCGGCATCAATCAGGTGCAGATGCACGAGGATATCGGCCTCAACTTCGCCGCGGCTCTCCGCTCCTTCCTGCGTCAGGACCCCGACATCATCATGATCGGCGAAATCCGGGACTTCGAAACCGCCGAGATCGGCATCAAAGCAGCCCTCACGGGGCATCTGGTCCTGTCGACGCTCCACACAAACGATGCCCCGGCCACCATCAACCGTCTCCTCAACATGGGGGTCGAGCCGTTCCTGGTGGCCTCGGCCGTGAACCTGATCACCGCCCAGCGTCTGGCCCGCCGGGTCTGCTCCGAGTGCAAGCAGCCGGAGGACATCCCGATCCAGGCCCTCATCGATGCCGGCGTCCCCCCCGAGGAGGCCCCTTCCTACGTCTGTTACAAGGGGACCGGCTGTGCCAAGTGCAACAACACCGGCTACAAGGGGCGGGTCGGCTTCTACCAGGTCATGCCGATGCTGGAGGAGATCCGGGAACTGATCCTGAACGGCGCCAATACCGCCGAGATCAAGCGGGAATCCATGCGGCTGGGGATCAAGACCATGCGCCAGTCGGGGCTTACGAAACTGAAAGAGGGCGTAACGTCCTTCGAGGAAGTGCTGCGGGTCACCGTGGCCGACGATTAAACACAATGCCATAGTTCTGACATTTTGAACCGGAGAACACCATAATGGCCAACATGCACCAACTCCTCACGGAGCTCGTCAATCGCGGAGGGTCCGACCTCCACCTTACCACCAATTCACCGCCCCAGATCAGGGTGGACGGGAAGCTCCTCCCCCTGGACATGCCGTCGCTGAATGCGGTCGACACGAAGCAGCTCTGCTACAGCATCCTCACCGAGCAGCAAAAGCACAAGTTCGAGGAAAACAACGAGCTTGACCTCTCCTTCGGGATAAAGGGGCTTTCCCGCTTCCGGGGGAACGTCTTTGTCCAGCGGGGGGCCGTGGCCGGCGTGTTCCGGGTGATTCCGTACAAGATCCTCTCCTTCGAGGAGCTGGGACTGCCGCCGATAGTAAAGGAGTTAGCCGAGAAACCACGGGGGCTCATTCTCGTCACCGGTCCCACCGGCAGCGGCAAGTCCACGACCTTGGCCGCCATCATAGACAAGATCAATACCGACCGCCATGAGCACATCGTCACAGTAGAGGACCCCATCGAGTATCTCCATCCCCACAAGAGCTGCGTCGTGAACCAGCGGGAGGTGGGGGCCGACACCAAGAGCTTCAAGAACGCCCTCAAGTACATTCTCCGCCAGGATCCGGACGTGGTTCTCGTGGGGGAGCTCCGGGACCTGGAGACCATCGAGGCGGCCCTGACCCTGGCCGAAACCGGCCACCTCTGCTTTGCCACGCTCCACACGAACTCGGCGGTCCAGACCATCAACCGCATAGTGGACGTCTTCCCCTCCTACCAGCAACCCCAGGTCCGTGCCCAACTCTCCTTCGTCCTCGAAGGGGTAATGTCCCAGACCCTTCTTCCCCGGGCCAACGGCAAGGGGAGGGTGCTCGCCATCGAGGTGATGGTGCCGAACCCGGCCATCCGCAACCTCATCCGCGAGGACAAGATCCATCAGATCTACTCCCAGATGCAGGTGGGGCAGGAAAAGTTCGGGATGCTGACCATGAACCAGTGTCTGTACAGCCTCTTGCAGAAGCGCCATATCGCCATGGATGTGGCCATGGGGCGTTCGTCCGACCCCGACGAGCTCAAGCAGATGCTCACCAGCGGTGTGCGGCCCCAGGCGCCGCGCCCCACCATGAGATAAAAAGGTTCGTAAGGAAGCCAGGAGGATAGCGATGCCGAAATTCAGTTGGGAAGCGCGGAGCAGGACCGGAGCGGCTCAGAAAGGGGTCATGGAGGCCGCGAGTACCGCTGCCGTCGAGGCACAGCTCAAAAAGTTCGGGTTCGGCTCCATCTCCGTGAAGGAGGAGGGGAAAGGGCTCAGCATGGAGCTGAAGCTCCCCGGCTTCGCGAAAAAAGTGGAGACGAAGGATCTCGTCATCTTCACCCGGCAGTTTGCCACCATGATCGACTCGGGGCTTCCGCTGGTCCAGTGTCTTGACATCCTCTCCAGCCAACAGGAAAACAAGACCTTCAAAGAGGTCCTCCTCCAGGTCAAGGAGACGGTGGAGGGGGGCTCCACCTTTGCCGATGCCCTTGCGAAGCATCCGAAGGTCTTCGATCAGCTCTTCGTGAACCTGGTGGCCGCCGGCGAGGTTGGCGGTATCCTCGATACGATCCTGAACCGCTTGGCGGCCTACATCGAAAAGGCCATGAAGCTCAAGAAGCAGATCAAAGGGGCCATGGTCTATCCGGCAACCATCATGACCATTGCTGTCGGCGTCATCGCGGTCATCCTGATCTTCGTCATCCCCACCTTCGCCAAGATGTTCACCGAGTTCGGAGGCGAATTGCCGGCACCCACCAAGTTCGTCATCGCCCTCAGCAACTTCGTGGTCAAGTACATTCTCCTCATCATCGGCCTCATCTTCGTGATCGTCACCGGCATCAAGAAATACTACGCCACCCCCAAGGGGAGGAAGGTCATGGACACCCTTGCCCTCAAGGCCCCCATTGCCGGTCCCCTCATCCGGAAGGTTGCGGTGGCCCGCTTTACCCGCACCCTCGGCACCCTCATCTCCAGCGGCGTGCCGATCATGGACGGGCTTGAGATCGTCGCCAGGACCGCCGGCAACAAGGTGGTGGAGGAGGCGGTCTACAAGGTGAGAAGCGCCATCGCCGAAGGAAAGACCATGGCAGAACCGCTCCAGGAGTGCGGCGTTTTCCCCCCCATGGTGGTCCAGATGATCTCCGTCGGCGAGGCCACCGGCGCCATGGACGCCATGCTGGGCAAGATCGCCGACTTCTACGACGACGAGGTGGATGATGCCGTAAGCGCCCTCACGGCACTCATGGAGCCGATGCTCATGGTCTTCCTCGGTACCACCGTGGGTGGGCTCGTCGTCGCCATGTACCTGCCGATCTTCAAACTGGCCGGAACCGTCGGCGGTTAAGCCGGAGCCGATGCAGAGAGAACGCCTCGTATGGTTCATCCTTGCCCGGGTGGTGGTGGTTTCGCTCTTTCTCGTCTCCACCATCGTCCTGCAGGTGCGGGGTACCGACACCCTCGGTGAGCAGGCCCTTGACGGCATAACCGCCATCCTGGTTGCCACCTACGGTTTTTCGATCCTGTCGCTCCTGGTCCTGAAGCTGGCGAAGGGATACCGTCAGACCCTCACCTACGCCCAGATCGTCTGGGACATCCTCTTCGTCACGGGGCTTCTTCTCCACACGGGGGGGATCACCAGCCCCTTCTCCTTCCTCTATCTCCTGGCCATCACCAACGCCAGCGTCCTCCTGGCGCGGCGGGAGGCCCTCTATACCGCCTCAATCTGCGCCATCATCTACGGCGGGATCATCGATCTGCAGTACTACGGGCAACTTGTCTCCCTGGGGCTGGGACCCCTGGCCGCCCTGAGCTACGGCACGAACTACATCTTCTACACGATATTCATCAATATTCTCGCCTTCTTCCTCACCGCGCTCCTGACCGGGTATCTGGCGGAGCGGGCCAGGCGGAGCGAGACGGAGCTCGAAAAGAGGGCCATCGACTACGAGGAGTTGGAACGGCTCAACAGCGCCATCGTCTTCAACCTCACCAGCGGCCTCCTGACGGTCACCACCGACGGTAGGATCCGCGTCTTCAACCGCTACGCCGAGACCCTCACCGGCATCAGCCAGGAGGACGCCTACGACCGCGACCTTTACGACGTCCTTCCCGGTTTCCGCCTCTTCCCCGGGAATCTCTTCAATGTGAAGCGGGGCCAGTTCGAGTTCCTGGCGAAAAGTGGCCGCAAGCTCATCATCGGTTTCAACAGCGTTCCCCTCACCGACAAGGAGGGGGGGCGCGTGGGATCGCTCATCAATTTTCAGGATCTGACCCAGATCAAGCGGATGGAGGAGAATCTCAAACGGGCCGATCGCCTAGCCGCCATCGGCGAGCTCTCCGCCCGCATGGCCCACGAAATTCGCAATCCCCTGGCCGCAATCAGCGGGTCGGTGCAGCTCATTGCCCAGGGAGATGGAGTTCCCGAGCCCGACCAGCAGCTTTTCAGCATCGTACTGCGGGAAGCCGACCGGCTCAACGGGCTCATAACCGATTTTCTCGCCTACGCACGCCCCGATCAGCCGGAGAAAGGCCAAGTCAACCTCCCTGCGCTCATTGGCGAGATCGTCTCGCTGGTGGCTCCCGACCCGCGCTTCGAGGGGGTCAGGTTCGACAACCGCGTGGAACCTGGTTTCACCATCGCCATCGACCCGGACCAGTTCCGACAGGTGTTCTGGAACCTCTTCGTGAACGGGGCCGATGCGATGCCCCAGGGGGGAACGATCACCGTTGATGCGGAACGCGTTGACGAGGTGCGGGCGGGGGGGGAGCGGCGGAGCGCGTACCGGATCACCGTCGCCGATGACGGCTGCGGCATGGACCAGGAGAAAATTGCCCGGATATTCGAGCCGTTCTACACCAGCAAGGCGGGGGGGACCGGACTCGGTCTTGCCACCGTCTACCGCATCGTCGAAGCCCACGGCGGCAGAATCACCGTGGAGAGTGCCGAGGGGAAAGGGACCCTCTTCACCATTTTCATTCCCGTGCAGGATAATGGCTGAACAGGTAACCGTCAGGGAGAGACGTCATGGAAATACGAATACTGGTTGTCGATGATGAACTGAGCATGAGGGAATTCCTCGCCATACTCCTCAAGCGCGAGGGGTACGTGGTGGATCAGGCCGATTGTGCGGAAAAGGCCCTGGAATTCCTCGACAACGCCACATATGACCTGGTCATCTCCGACGTGAAGATGCCCGGCTTGGACGGCATCGCCCTGCTGGGCCGGATCAAGGAGAGCACCCCCGACACCGCCGTCCTCATGATGACCGCCTTCTCCACCGCCGAGCAGGCCGTGGAGGCCATGAAGCTCGGCGCCTACGACTACCTCGCCAAGCCCTTCAAGGTGGAGGAGGTGAAGGTCCTGGTCCGCAACGCCCTTGAAAAGCGGGACCTGAAGCGGGAAAACCAGCGCCTGCGCCAGGAGGTCCAGGAGCGCTACAGCTTCAGCGGCCTCATCGGCAAGAGCAAGAAGATGCGGGAACTCTATTCCCTCATTGAGAAGGTGGCCCCCAGCATCGCCAACGTCCTGATCCTCGGTGAGAGCGGCACTGGCAAGGAACTGGTGGCCCGGGCCATCCACTACAACAGCCCCCGCAAGGACAAGGCCTTCGTAGCGGTGAACTGCGGGGCAATCCCCGAAACCCTCATGGAGAGCGAGCTCTTCGGACACAAGAAGGGGTCCTTCACCGGCGCCATCAACGACCGGCCCGGCCTCTTCGAGCAGGCCGGCGGGGGGACCCTCTTCCTGGACGAGATCGGCGAGGTTCCTCTCCAGCTCCAGGCAAAGCTCCTGCGGGTCCTCCAGGAGAAGGAATTCAGGCGGGTAGGGGGGGTGGCCGACCAGAAGGCCGACGTGCGGATCGTTGCCGCCTCCAACCGCAACCTCGAAGAGCAGGTGCGGGAGGGGACCTTCCGGGAAGACCTCTTCTACCGGCTGAACGTGGTCCAGCTCCAGATGCCCCCCCTGCGGGAGCGGACCGAAGACATCCCCATCCTGGTGGAGCACTTCTACCGCAAGTACGTCCAGGCTCCCCGGAATGGCGAGATCATCACCCCCGGCGCCCTGAAGATGATCATGTCCTACGGGTTCCCGGGGAACGTGCGCGAACTGGAGAATCTCGTGGAGCGGTGCGCGGTCCTCGGTGGGGGAGAGATCGCCGAGGAGAGCCTTCCATCCCAGGTGCGGGGGAGCCAGAAGTCCGCAGCGGCCCCGGGCGGCGATTTCGAGATACCGGCCGATGGAATGGACCTGGAAGGGTATCTGGACGGCATCGAGAAGCGGATCCTTCTCCAGTCCCTGGAGCGGTGCGGCGGGGTGAAGAAAAAGGCGGCGGAATTCCTTGGATTAACCTTCCGGTCGTTCCGCTATCGGCTGGCGAAGTTCGGGATGGATGAGGAGTGAGTGTTGGCCAGGTGACAAAAAATGTCAGGCACGGGTGACGAAATGGGAGCGATTTTCCTCTATCCTGTCTAAGTAGGTTGATTTTATTGGAGTTTAGGTGTATGAGATAGTTGGTCTGGCTTTTGCTAAATAGAGAACAGCGTTTAAGGACTAAACGGATAATTGGCCAACTATCCTAAACCCAAGAGCACCAGGAGCACACACTGGAAAGGAGATGCACATGCTACAGAAACTCAGAAACAAGAAAGGCTTCACCCTCATCGAGCTGCTGATCGTCGTGGCGATCATCGGTATCCTGGCGGCAATCGCGATCCCGCAGTTCTCGGCGTACCGGGTCAAGGCGTACAACAGTTCCGCGAGCAGTGACCTGAGAAACCTGAAGACTGCCCTTGAGTCGGCGTTCGCTGATGACCAATCTTATCCGCCTGAAGGCTAATCGAGAAAAGGATACGGAGGATACCATGAAAAAATTCATCGCTGTTATAGCTGTCATGATCGCCCTTGAAGGGATGGCTTTTGCGGCTGGAAAGATTCCCACAACTACCATGGGGGGGAAAGCCTTTACCTTCAAGTCGTCATCCAATGTTGATGTTACGTATTACACCACTAATGCTGCAACCAACACGGCTGGAACTGTCAATACCGACTATGTTGCCAATACCAAGAACACTTCCGGCAACCGTTTATTTTCTTCCTCCAATAATACTTCCAATCTCTGGTATCAGGAAGATAATGATTGGAAGGGCAAAGACGTAGCCGGTACTACAAAGGCTATAGCAGATTTTTCCAAGGGGAAAGATTCCGATTATGATGCTGCTGGCGGGTGGTCTTCCCAGTAGTCCCGATCGAGAAACCTTCATCTGAAAAAAGGGGCATGCAAATGCCCCTTTTTTTCATTAGCAAAAGTTAGTGGGTATGCGTGTTATCATGGTTGGTCATCTTCTTGTCGTCATTGCAGCCACCATTCTTGCTTACCTTAACCTCATGAACGCGGATTTCCTGAGCCTTGACGACAGGTACCTGATAGGTGCCCTTCAAGGAAGGGAGTCCAACGTCTTGGAATGGCTCTTGGGTGGAGGAGGGGATTACTTCCGCCCACTTGCTTTTTTATCGTACACGTTGGATTTAAATCTTTTTGGTCCGGATCCCCGCTGGTTTCATCTGGTGAATCTCGCGATCCACCTGTTTAATGCTTCACTTGTCTATTATCTCGCGAGCATCCTCAGTCGTGGTGCTGATCATGGGAACCGGATTGCCCTGGTTTCTTCCCTCTTCTATGCTCTTAACCCCTTGAACACCGAAGCAGTTGCCTGGGTTTCGGGACGATTCGATCTCCTGTGCGGTTTCTTTTTCCTTTTGGCTCTGATCGTTGTCGCTGACAGGCGGGTTTCGGCCCGCAACGGGTCAATTGCCCTTTTCCTCACGCTGCTCTGTTCGTTGCTGTCAAAGGAGGCTTCAGTCGGCTTTGCTTTGATATTTACGGCATTACTGATGGTTGATCCGCCAGAACGGAGGAGCAAGCGCTCTGTGCTGCTTCTGGCAACGGCTTGGCTGACGACGGGTCTCTATCTCTTTTTGCGCACCGGTTTAACTGCCAGGGCAGACAGCGGTGTCGTAAAGGTTATTGGTGTATCAAAGCCCGTGACGACCATCGTCTTCGAGAGCTTTGCTGCCTGCGGGTTTTACCTGAAAAAGCTGTTCATTCCATTTCCGTTGAATTTTGCCATTACTACGATCAACAAGCCGCTCTACTTCGGCATCAGCGTGGCGGTGCTCCTCTTGTTCCTTTGCGTGTTTGTCCGGCTTCGTGAGAGCCGACTGCCTCTTCTCATTGTTGTCATTTCCCTGATCCCCCCCGTGATGGCCCTCCATGGCGGGCTCCCCTGGACCCCCTATGCGGAGCGTTACCTGTATCTTCCCATGGTTGGCATGGCTCTCCTTGTGGGGACACTCTGCTCACGCCTGCCGCGCACGTTTTTCGTTCTGTCTTTTTCATTCATACTGCTGCTTGCGTTCCCTACGATGCAGCGTGTCGGCGTTTGGGCCGATTCAAAGGCTTTCTGGCTCGATGTGATGGCAAAATCACCGGAGTTCCCCCGAAGCTATTCCGGGGTGGCGATTGAGCTTATGTCGGAAAAAAGATATGATGAGGCCGAAAAGTTATTCGAGAAGACCTTGTCGATGGGATATGAGCGAGAATTCATATGGGAAAATCTCGCAAAGATTCATCTGGCAAGGAAGGACATGTCGGCATACGAAGATGCCATGTGCCGTGCTGCCGAACTTTCGCCGGTGCCGCGTTCGACCACTATGTATGGCGCTTTGACGCAGACTCTCATGTATTATGGGAGTACCTCTGATTCCAAAAGGGATATTTATCGTCGTGTGGTGCGCTACCACATCAAAGCATTTGAGAAGGACAACAATTATAGCGACGGCCTTTACAATGCCGGTAAAGTAGCAATGCTTGCTGGTGACCAGAAGAATGCATTGCGATATTTCGAGATGTTTTTGAAGCAGCCAGGTGAATCTATGTTCAAACCGTTTGCCACTCGATTGATTGCCAAGATTGAAGCAAACCCCCAGATGACCGGAGCTAAATAATGCAACAAATAGCGTTGATTGCCTTCAAGGGTATTATCAGGGACCGTGTACTACACGGAGTAGGGTTAGTCTCTTTATTTTTTCTTTTTATTCCATCAATAAGTTCCCTGTCCATGCGACAGGTGGCTGAATTGTCAATAACGCTTTCGCTTTCTTTTATCTCATTCCTGTCGGTTGTATTGGCTGTTTTTCTCGGTGCAACTCAACTGTGGAAAGATATTGAGCGGAGATATACCTTCAGTGTTCTGAGTCTCCCTGTGAGCAGGACCAGTTACCTGTTGGGCAAATATTTGGCGGTTGCCTTCTTCATTCTGTGTGTATCCGGACTTCTGGTGTTGGCGGCACTCGCCGTTATTATGATCTCCTCAACCATGTATGTGCCTGATCGGCCTGTTGCCTGGGATATCATATTGTTATGCGCTCTTTTTGATGCTATGAAATCACTCCTTTTGATTGCGTTCGCGTTTCTTTTCTCAACGGTCAGCACCTCTCTTTTCCTCCCTGTTTTTGGCACTATTGCCATCTATTTTGCCGGAAATGCCAGTCAACAGGTCTATGAGTACATTACTGCCGGTGGAGGGAAACAACTTCCCGAGGTGTTGAGATGGGCGGCTAATGCTCTCTACTATCTTCTTCCCAACCTGAGTGCCTTTGATCTGAAAACCTTCGCAATATATGCCGTTCCGCCTGATGTCCAGGGTCTATTGACCACTGGTGTTTACTTTGTTGTGTACACGGCCATTATTCTTTTCTGTTCATCCATCATATTCAGTCGCAAGGAAATGAACTGATGAAAGTGAGAGGGCTTATACTGCTCTTGCTCATTGGGGTGTACAGTGCCGTCATGGTGCCATTCACTCACTACATGCGGAGCCGTCCTTTTGCGGAGAAACTTGGGTACCTGCCGGCAAACGATGCCCTCAGGTGTCTTGTCGCCGACCAGAAACAGGCTGTTGGAGCTTCACTCATCATGAAGGTCATGATGTACTTCGGCGGCAGGGTGAGCAGCGAGGAGTTGAAAGCCAAGGCGTCGGTCGATTACAAAGCAATGTCCAGGACTGTCCACGCCGCCCTGAAGCTCGATCCGTACAATATGGACGGTTATTACTTTGCGCAGGCAGTCCTCGTCTGGGATGTCGGGCAGTACCAAGTGGCCAACGATTTACTGCAATACGGCATGAAGTACCGGACATGGGATTGGTATCTGCCGTTTTTTGCCGGGTTCAATTATGCCTATTTCCTGAAGGACTACCCTAATGCAGCCAGGATGTACATGCGCGCCGGAGAGTTGTCCGGCGATCCGCTGTTCAAGAAGCTCGCCGGACGCTATTTGCAGCAGTCGGGTCAAACCGAAATAGCTATTGCGTATCTGACCACCATGGAGAAGGGGACAAGAGACAAAGCGGTCAAAGAGTCATTCCGTATCCGGTTAACGGCTTTCAGGAAGGTGCTCTTGATCGAGAAAGCCCGCGACAGGTTTGCTTCTGAACGCGGCAGGCGCCCCTTAAGTGTTGAAGAGTTGATGGCGACAGGTTATCTGAAGGCGGTACCCGTTGATCCCTATGGAGGGAAGTTCTATCTGGAACCCGATGGGACGGTGAGCACTTCCAGTAAGTTTGCATTTGCTGGTGTCAAGAATCAGTAGGAAGGGGTAATTTCATGGAGGCTCTCATTACTCGTGAGAATGCAGGGATACCAGCTATTGGCATTGAACAGATGTCCAAAACCTATATCGGGAAGAAAAGGGTTCGGGTCGAAGCATTACAAAATGTTTCACTGACAGTGGGTCGTGGCGAGGTTTTCGGTTTCCTGGGGCCAAACGGAGCGGGGAAGAGCACCACCATTAAATGTCTTGTGGGTCTCATGCGCCCAACAAAAGGGGATGCCACCATAATGGGAGAGGGTATCTCTTCGCTCGCTTCCCGGCGCAATATAGGCTACTTGCCCGAAAATCCCTCTTTTTATGATTATCTTTCGGCGGAAGAGTATATCAGGTTTGTTGGCTCGGTATTCCAGATGCCGGCTGAACAATTGGTGTCTAAGTGCGAGGAAGTACTCAAGCTGCTTGAGCTCTGGGATGCACGCAAACGTCCAATCCGCAGTTATAGCAAAGGCATGGTTCAGCGTGTTGGCTTGGCCCAGGTGCTTATTCACGACCCTGATGTGTATATCCTCGATGAGCCCATGAGCGGACTTGATCCTTTAGGTCGGGCGTTGGTTAAGGATATCATCGGTGATCTGAAGAAACGGGGCAAGACGGTGTTTTTCAGTACGCACATTATCGATGACGTGGAAAAGGTCTGTGACCGTGTCGGGATCATTTCCGGTGGTGTATTGAAGAGCGTTGAGCGTGTCGATCGGATTTTGGAGCAGGGTGTGACGGGCTATACCATCACGGCCCAGAATGGCAAGGGAGAAATCCGGACCTTTACCGTTGAGCGCGACGATCTGAGTGGTAACCTTGCAACCTTGACCGCAGACGGTTTTACCGTGTCACTGATTGAACCCGTCAGGAAGAATCTGGAGAGATTTTTTCTCGATATCGTGCAAGAGTCAAGAAAGTCTGAGTGATGGTGGGTTTCCTGGCGTTATTAAGGCTTTGCAGGCCTACCCAGTGGCTCAAGAACCTGATGCTCTTTTTCCCTCCCTTTCTCTCGGGCTCGATCCTCCACCCTGAGGTTGCCGTCAAGGGAATGCCCGCATTTATTGCATTCTGCCTTGCTTCCAGCTCTGGGTATATCCTTAACGACATCGTAGATCTGGATCACGACCGACTCCATCCCCGGAAAAAGTATCGCCCATTACCCGCCGGTGTCCTGAAACCTGTTGCGGCTGCGATTCTTGCCTTGCTTCTGTTCTGCGGCGGAACTGGCGTTGCCGTCATTTCATTATCCTCTCGTTTTCTGTTGTTTTTGTTACTCTATCTCCTTGTTACCGCCATCTATTCGCTGAAGGTGAAGGATATTCCCCTCCTTGATGTTTTCTGTGTGGCCACGGGGTTTATCGTCAGGCTTCTAGCTGGTGGCGAGGCTTTTGCAGTACTTGTTTCCGATTGGCTCTTTCTTACCGTATTTCTTCTAGCGCTCTTCCTGAGCATCGGCAAGCGCTTGACCGAGAAGCGCAACCTCGGGATTGAGGCAGAGCTTCACCGCAAGAGCCTTGCGGGCTATCCAGACGGTTTTTTGGACGGGGCCATGTATTTGACGGGAGGCTCCGTACTAGTAACGTACAGTATGTACACGATTTCTCGGGGGCAGTTACTGTATACGGTTCCACTCTGCTGTTTCGGGTTACTTCGCTACGTGTTGCGCGTGAAGTCAGGCCTTAGTGGTGACCCGACCGAATCTTTGATTAAGGACGCTCAGTTGTTGATAATTGCTCTTGTCTGGGCCGCAGCGATTGCCTGGGAAATCTATTCCGGATATCGGATCTGAATACGCAAACCATGAAAATAGTCAGCATAATCATAGTAAATTGGAACGGCAGAGAGCTTCTGGTGGATTGCATTGATTCTGTTCTCAGGCAGACATACGCAAATTACGAGATCATTTTGGTGGATAATGGCTCTTGCGACGATTCAGTCTCCTTTGTCAACCACACCTACCCTTCCGTGAAGACCGTAAGCCTTGCGGACAACGCTGGATTTACCGGGGGCAACATTGCGGGATACCGGTTTTCGTCAGGCGATTATATTGTCCTGCTCAATAACGATGCGAGACTGACCGATCAGTGGCTTGAACATATGGTTTCGGCAGTTGAATCTGACCCCGCTGTTGGATTCTGTTCTTCCAAAATCATCATCGACGGTACGACGCTGATCGACAGTGCGGGCGATGAGTTTACCTCTGCATTTACGGGCACCAAAATCGGCGAATACGAGGATGAAAGCTTCCATACGCAAGCCAGACAGGTTCCTGGGGCATGCGCGGCCGCTGTTGTTTACAAAAGGGAGATGCTCGAGGATGTCGGCTTTCTGGACCCTGACTTTTTTCTGAACCATGAAGATACTGACCTCAACATGCGTGCCTGGCTTGCGGGCTGGAAGTGCCTGTTTGTGCCGCAGGCGGTGGTGTATCACAAGGTGAGCGCATCCATCGTGCCCATGAGCGACACGGCGGTTTACTACTTTTCTCGAAACAATGAATGGGTGTGGCTGAAAAATGTTCCCCTGGGGTTGATGCTGAAGTCTTTTCCCCAGCGACTCATATATGAGGTTAGTTCGTTTGGATTTTTCTGCATCTTGGCCGGCAGGTGGCGACCTTATCTGAGAGGTAAGCGCGATGCACTTGCCGGAATTCCCGCCATGCTGCGAAAACGGAGTGAAGTGCAACGCCTGCGGAAACTGAGTACCCATGAAATCAGCGCAGGGCTCCTGCCTCTTTCCCTCTATTTGAAAAGGCGGCTTCAACTGGCGTTCAGCGAGCGCCCAAAGGCGAGGGCCTGACGATAATGAGAAAAGAGTTCCTGGTTTTTGGTTCACCCCTCATTGAAGAAAACGAAATCGAGGAAGTTGTCGCTTCCTTGCGGAGCGGGTGGCTGGGGACGGGACCGAAGGTCGCCCAGTTCGAGAATAATTTTCGAGCCTATCGCGGGGCAACCCATGCCGTTGCCGTCAGTTCCTGTACTGCCGCTTTGCACCTGAGCCTCTTGGCGGCTGGCCTGCGACCGGGTGACGAGGTCATTACGACCCCGCTCACCTTTTGTGCGACAGTGAATGCCATCATACATGCTGGCGCTACCCCTGTTCTGGCGGACATAGATCCTCTGACCATGAACATTGACACCGATCGAATTGCTGAAAAAATTACACCCAGAACCCGGGCAGTCGTTCCGGTTCATTTTGCAGGACGCCCGTGCCCGATGGGGCCGATTATGGGGTTAGCACAGGAGCACCACCTCAAGGTAATCGAAGACTGCGCCCATGCCATTGAAGCGCAGTACCACGGCCAGAATACCGGCACGTTCGGCGATTTTGGCTGTTTTTCCTTTTACGTCACTAAAAATATTGTCACCGGCGAGGGGGGAATGGTGCTGGCCAGGCGCGAAGATGATGCTGCCCGTATCAAGACCCTGGCACTGCACGGCATGAGCAAGGATGCCTGGAAGCGGTTCAGTGACGAGGGGTACAAGCACTATCACGTAGTAGAATGCGGATTCAAATACAACATGATGGACCTGCAGGCAGCTATCGGTCTTCATCAATTGGCCAGGGTGGAGCGGCAGTGGGTGCGCCGTCAGGAAATCTGGGAGTATTACAATGAGTCGTTCCGCGACCTCCCCCTGACAGTACCGCCCCCTCCCGAGGCAGAGACACGCCATGCCTACCACCTTTACACGGTTCTTATTGACGAAAAGGTTGCCGGGATTAGTCGCGATGCCTTCCTTGACCGGATGACGGCTCTTAACATAGGCGTCGGCGTACACTATTTGAGCATACCCGAGCATCCTTATTATCAGCAGACCTTTGGCTGGCGCCCGCAAGACTATCCGCACGCCATGAAAATCGGCCGCCAAACGGTTAGCCTGCCTCTTTCGGCGAAACTTACCAACACCGATATCGAAGATGTTGTTGATGCAATAAAGGAAATTATTTCATCGTGATACAGTACCTAGTACGATTACTAACGTCAAAATTCACGGCATTTCATCGTATTATCCCTTGTCGGGAGTCTATGTTGACAGGTGTTGACTATTGGAATGATCGTGCCAGGAAATTTGGTAAGAGAGCAGTTGTAGACCTGAATTACGGGCAATCCCAAGTAGATTCTGTAACTGAGTTCTATAGCTCAAAGCTATTGCCAGTATTTTCAGCGTGTTTGCATGGTGATGAGAAGGTTGTGCTGGACTTTGGATGTGGTTGGGGCCGTTTTTCTCATAATCTTGCTGTGCTGACAGGAGGGAAGGTAGTTGGGGTTGACCCTGTAAGTGAGTTGCTGAAATTTGCCCGGGAAACAGAAAGCGTACAATTCCGTTTGCTCCGCGACGACTCAATTCCGCTACCTGACGAGTCCGTCGATATCGTGTGGGTTTGCTTGGTCCTTGGCGGCATTGATGATACTAGTCTTCACAAAGTGGCCGCTGAACTGACAAGAGTACTGAAAAAAGATGGATTGTTGTTCCTAGTTGAAAATATCACACAGATTTCTGATGGTTCTCATTGGTATTATCGATCATTTGATTTTTACCGACAACTGTTGCCAGAAAGTTGTCTACAGTTTAAAACATCATTCTCTGATAATGGCGAGGTTATAGCTGTTATGGCTGGGAGAAAAGTTTAACTATGTTTTTAAGTCTAAAAAAACGCCTATTTAAGTGTTTTGATGTTTCTATGATTTATCATACAAGTGCAGGAATCAAGAGCTTCAATCAACTAATAAGTAGTGACGCTTTCGTTCCTTATGGGTCTAATGCCGCTGAATTCGTCAATACAAAACATTTGCGGCTTGGAATCGATAACCTTGTGGATAGCTATGCAAATATAGGCAAACCAGTCAATGAGTCGCCACACTTTGAGTTAATAGATAAAATTATGCAGGATAAAGGAATTGAAGGATGCGATTATTTTTATAGATTAGAGATTGGTGCTCTCGACTTAAGGCCGCCACAAAATGTTAAAGGCACTCTTGTTGTCAATAAGACCCGGGCAGACATTTTAGGTATACACAAAAGTATCATGGCAGGACATTGTGAACCTATAAAGACTATAGGTTATGGCGATATTAAATATATAATTGATGGAAAGCACCGTGCGTCTTTATATCATTATTTAGGAATCGATGCTCTTTGTATTGATGTAACACACGTTATTAACGATAGTTTTTTCTGTTGGGTATATCGACTGATGAGAAAGCGGGAAACTGATTATTCAAAACACATACGTTTCTTTCGAGAATTCTATGGTGAGTGAGACAATGCAAAACGAAGCTTATAATTCTATTAATGATATAGTGCGCGATCTGGAAACCCAGCCAATCGAGAGCTCTGGCCATATCTATCACCCCATTCCGTTTCCGGAATTCAGTCATCTGACTACAAGCTCCAATAGAAAACAGGTTAACAAAAAATTCGGGCTCATCATAAAAGCGCTGTCCGAACTGAGGCCTGGCGGAATCATGAATCTATCGGTTCTAGATATAGGTGCAAATGCAGGTTTTTATACATTTTCTCTTGCTCAACGTGGAGCAAAAGTTACTGCCTTTGAGTCTGATCACCGCTATGGTCCAATCGGTCATTTCCTGGCGACTGAAAAACAATTGCCTGTGACTTGGCACAGTGTCCCTTATTCTCCGGATTTTGTGGTTGGACAGCAATTTGATGTGACACTTATGTTGAGTGTTTTTCAATGGATGGCCGATGGTGGCAAGCGGCAAGCAGAAGCGTTGGACGATTTGAGAGTAATTTCAGGGGCGAGCCGTTACTTAATATTTGAACTAGGCTTCAATGTTGGCAAATCATGCCTGAGGACCACTAAGCTCAACCACTACGCTGAATTGATTCGATTGCTTAAAGAAAATACACCCTACATTCATTTCCGTTTGTTGGGGACAACTAGGCTTTGGAAGGGTGCTCGTCGCTTCTTGGTACTGTGCTCTACTGATCCAAGCATGGAAGACGGTTTATTTCGACGTCTGCTTCGACAGCTCAACGTATGACGACGGGGTACCGGTTGACGAATAACATTGTCGCCGGAGTGAAAATATCGACTTTGAGCCAAGCTGGGCAGTTGGTTGTCCAGCTGGTGACGACTCTGGTCCTGGTGAGGCTGCTGACGCCGGAGGATTTCGGCCTCTATGGCATGGCCCTCGTCGTGACCGGGTTGATGGCAACCGTGAGGGACTTGGGCACGGGTGCAGCCGTCATCCAAAAACAGGACATGTCTGACGATCTGCTTGCCAGCCTGTTCTGGTCCAATATCCTGTTCGGCCTCATGGCGATGGTCATGCTTCTTCTTGTTTCACCCCTGGTTGCGGCCTTTTACCGCGAGCCGCGACTCGTGCCAGTCTTGGGCGTGCTTTCCCTTGTCTTCGCCATATCCGGCTGCAGTGTTGTTCATCAGTCCGTCCTTGAAAAACACCTGGCCTTTTCGACCGTCTGCACTATCGAGTTTGTGGCGGCTGCTGCTGGTGCCGTTGTCGCCATTGCGGCTGCATTTCTCAAGGCTGGCATCTGGTGCTTTGTTTGGCAGAACTTGGTGGGTGCGATTGTGTCAACCATACTCTTCTGGATAACAAGTAACTGGCGGCCGGTCGGCTGTTTTAACTGGGCTGGATTAAAGAATGTCTGGAGTTTCAGTCTTAATGTTGCAGGCTTCAATCTGGTTAACTTCTGCACCAGGAATGTGGACAACCTTTTGATCGGTCGGTACCTTGGCGCCCAATCCCTTGGCCAATACGCCGTGGCCTATAGAATTATGCTTATGCCTCTTCAACTTATCTCCGGCGTGGTCGGCCGGGTAATGTTTCCCGTCTATGCCACGTTGCAGGGCGACCTGAGAGAACTTCGCCGAATGTATCTGGTTGTTGTTGGCCAAATTGCCTTCGTTGCGTTTCCCATGGCCTTGATGGCTGTCATGGTTATAGAACCCTTTGTCGATTTCTTTTTTGGTCCAGGTTGGGAACTGCTGCCGCTGCTTGTCGTCATTCTGGCACCGATCGGCCTTATTCAGGCCGTTTCCACCATGAACGGCCATCTTTACCGTGCTATGGGGCGGGCAGACCTGCAGTTCCGGGTTGGCACGGTCTTTACTGTTCTCATGATAACCTCTTTTGCCACAGGTCTGCGATGGGGGGTGCAGGGGGTTGCCGGTGCTTATGCAATTATGTCATTAGTGCTTTTCTTCCCCAGCATGGCAATACCGTTGCGCCTTATAGAGCTACCCATTGCATCGCTGTTTCGTGAACTCTGGCGTCCGGCACTGGCGGCGGGAATTACCTGTGTCCTTGGCTTTGTATGCAGAATGGCGTTACCGTCACATCTCCCTGCTTTCGGCAAATTGGCGATCTTGCTTTTGCTGCCAATGTCAAGTTATGTCGTCATCAGCTGGGTCGTCAATCGGCAGTGCCTGCGGCTGTTTTTCTCCCAACTCTGGCTGAGGAACTCTCCGATATCGAGGGAGAGTGCCGATTCATGCGACTGATTTTCCGTTACGATGACTTCGGAGCAACCGGTGTCGAGGCCTTTTTGCCCATTGACCGAGCGGTGTTCGCAACCTTTACCAGCCTTGGCGTGCCCCTCGTGGTTGGCGTTACACCGTTCATGGCCGATGTCGTGGATGATCCCGAGTGCCAAATGTTTCACGAGCTTGCTGATGACCAGGAACGGCGTGCTCTGCTGGCTGAAGGTTTGACACGGGGATGGCAGTTGGCGCTTCATGGATTCAGGCACCTTGCGGCAATGCACGGGAAGCGGACGGAATTCGCGGGGCAGCCGTTCGACGTTCAACAGGCCATGATTAATGGAGCGAAGGAGGCTGTACAAACGTTGTTCCCCGGATACCCGCTGCAGGTCTTCATCCCCCCTTGGAACAGTTTCGACCGCCAGACTCTGGAATGTCTCAAAAATGCCGGCTTCAAAATTCTTTGTGCCGGACCGCATACTGAAGCAGGAGAGGTGGAGGGGGTTACTGTTGTTCCGTCTTTATTGACTATTCGTCAGTTTGTTTCAATAGTTCGCAGTTACTCCTTGGAAGCCCTGACTTCCCTGTTGGAAAGGTCCACATTAATTGTGACATTTCATGTCTACGAACTGACGGGGGGGAAAGAGCGGTACTCGATCCCTCTGGCGGAATTCCAGGATGTTCTGCGGCTGGTTGTAGAAGCAGGGGTGCCGGTGGATGTTTTCAATAATAATCAGCAGACGGTAAATTTTCAGCCAGCGCGGCAATTTCTGTTGCGCCTGCATCGTTTATCCGTCGGCGATGGGTGGTTGGAAGGGGTGCTCAACCTGTTCCTGAAGAGGTGTAGCCAACAATGATTGGATGGCACCCTTTGAGGAATGTACTCAAACCCCTGATATGGCCACTTGCCAGCCAGCGTTTCCACCTCTGCCCGGTTTGTGGTTATAACGGCCCATTCAGTATGGTGAGGAATCGTCCCCATGCCCGATGTCTGCGTTGTGGTTCCCTGGAACGGCACAGGTTTCTGTTCTACATCTTGCAGCGGGAGCTGAAAACGCGACATTGGGTGCGTCCGGCATTGCTGGTGGCTCCAGAGCCGGCGCTCCATGCGTTGCTGCAGGAAATTTTCAGTCTTGTGGTTACCTCTGATCTGCAGGCTTCTGGTGTCACGGTGCATGCCGATTTGCAGCGGTTGCCTTTCCATGCGGGGGCTTTCGACCTGCTTGTTGCGGTACACGTACTCGATGAGGTCGAAGATGATCGGTGTGCCCTTGCCGAGTGCTGGCGGGTACTTGCCCCAGGGGGCTTATTGGTGGTACCGGTACCGATCATTTCCGGGAGCGCAACAATGGAATTGGAGACGCGGCGAACCGACGGTAAAGTGCGACTGTCTGGACTCGATTATGAAACCCGCATCAAGGATGCTGGGTTCAGACTGCTTAAACATCATATGGCATTGGATAGCCCTGAAGCCTGTGCTCGACACCAATTTATGATCTATTGCTACGGCTCTGAACAGGTTGCCGAGGAGTTTTCGATCTTTGTCAAAGATTAAGGTCCTTCATTACCGTACCGAGTGGCTTGGCTTGACGGAAACCTGGCTCCACAATCAGGTAGTTTCCTTGCCTGGTGATATCGAGAGTTCAGTCATCTGCGAGAAGACCGCTAATGTGGACCTTTTCCCAGTGCCAGGGCTCCATGCCCTTGACAACGAGAGATGGTACCGCTCATTCTGGGACAGGGGACTCCGCCGATTGGGCATCCGACGCCACCTTGGTTTTCTGGCGGCGACTCTTGGCCAGATCAAACCGAATATTGTCCACTCCCATTTTGGCAATACTGCCTGGTCCAATTGTGCGGTGTTAGCCCGTTCCGGCATTCCACATGTGGCCACTTTCTATGGCCTGGACGTTAATTATCTGCCAACAGTTGCTCCCTGTTGGTTGGACCGATACCACGAACTTTTCAGCAAGGTTGATCGGGTTCTTTGCGAAGGTGGCCACATGGCCACATGCATCGCAGAACTCGGATGTCCGGAGGAAAAGGTTCAGGTTCATCACCTTGGCGTCAGGATTGAGGGTATCCCTTTCGTCCCTCGGCAGTGGCAGCCAGAGGAGCCGCTGCGCGTGCTCATTGCCGCAGCGTTCCGCGAAAAAAAAGGGATTCCCTATGGACTTGAAGCATTGGCCCGTTTGAAAAAGGAGATCCCGCTCACAATAACCATTATTGGTGATGCCAACCGAGAGCAGCGAAGCCTAGAAGAGAAAAGGAATATTCTCGCAGCCATTGATCGTTGCGGCCTGATAGAAAATATCCGCCTTCTTGGTTATCAACCATATCCGGTGCTCTGGGCTGAAGCTGCTTCCCATCATCTGTACCTGGCTCCAAGTGTGACGGCCAGCGATGGTGATACGGAGGGAGGGGCCCCCGTGACCCTCATCGAAATGGCTGCCTCCGGGATGCCGATCGTCAGCACCCGTCATTGCGACATCCCAGAGGTCCTGCCGACTGGATTTCTTGCAGAAGAGAGGGATGTTGCAGGTCTTGAACGTGAGATCCGCCGGTTGCTTGAACAGCCTGAAGACTTGAGTGAGCGGCTTGTTGCCGCTCGGCGACATGTTGAGAAAGAGTACAACGCGGTCGTTCAGGGTAATAGGCTTGCTGCCATCTACCGAGAGGTGGTAGGGGACGAGGGACGAGCAGCATAATGAACAAGGAGCCGCTGGTTTCCATTATCATGCCCACCTATAATCGTGCCCGCCTTGTGGGGCGAGCGGTGGATAGCGTGCTGGCCCAAACTTACCGTAATTTTGAATTCATCATTGTTGATGATGCTTCGACGGATGAAACAGCGCAGGTCATAGCATCTATTGCTGACGGCCGTATCCGTTTTTTCCGCAACGATGTTCGTCGCGGTGCTGCTTTTTCCCGGAATGTTGGAATCAGGGCTGCGACAGGGCAGTATATCGGTTTTCAGGATAGCGATGATGAGTGGAATCCGGATAAGTTGGCTCGTCAGATGGCGGCTCTTGCCAACACGCCGGCAGATGTGGGCGTGGCCTATACCGGTTTCTGGAAAGAATTGGCAGGCAAGCGGACTTACATTCCCTCGCATCGCATTGCTGTACGGGAAGGAAATATTCACCAGGCACTCCTTTGGGGAAATTTTCTCGGGACACCAGCCTTGTTGGTCAAGCGGAATTGTTTGCAAGCTGTCGGCTTGTTTGCAGAGGAACTACTTCGTTTTCAGGATTGGGAGCTTTGTCTTAGGCTTTCGGTTTCATATAAATTTGTTTTCATCGATGAGCCTTTGTTTACGGCCTATTACAACGATGACAATATTTCGAAGGATGACGCAGCTGCCTTACACGCTTTGTCCATGATTTTCGCAAAGTTTAACCAGGAAATAGTCAGCGACCGGAGATTGCTTGCCCATTATCAGCATTGGCTTGCTCTCTGTTGTGCGACGCTTGGCATGAAGACGGAGGCTTGTCGATTTTTATGGCGGGCCGTCTGGTCCAATCCGCTTAATGGCAAATACTATGTGTCAGCATTGGTGGGGATAGTAAGCCCTAAAGCACTGATGCGGCTGGTTGTTGCGTTCCAACGCTACAAAATACACAAAGCGTCCGGGCAGTGGGGTAGAGGATGACAGTTTTACAGGCACTTCTCAAACACTCCGATCGCTTCGTGGGTCGCCTGATCGCCTCTTTGTTTCCTGTCCCCATTTCGTGTAAAATTCCTCATTTTCCAAGTTCCGTCCTCTTTATTAGGCCTGGAGGGATAGGTGACGCCGTGCACCTCATTACCTCTCTTCGAACGTTGCAGGCATGTTATCCAAGTGCAGCCATCGATATCCTGGCTGAGAGGCGTAACGCCGATGCATTCAACCTCTGTCCAGGTATCCGGTCGGTTCGCCGCTACGATGTCCCCTCTGAATTCATCGTCGCTCTCCGTACCCGTTACGATGTCTTAATCGATACGGAACAGTGGCATCGGTTGTCGGCAGTTATTTCACGTATTGTCAATGCAGGGGTGAGAATAGGTTTTTCGACCAACGACCGTCGGCGCCTCTTTACCCATCCGATCCCCTACGAGCAGGAGGATTATGAGGCCGACAGCTTCAAGCGCCTTTTGGCTCCGCTTGGGTGTGATGGTGGCGACAATTTCGTTGATCCATATCTTGCTGTTGCTGGCAGGTATGCTGAAACCTCAGACAGCCTTCTTGCTCCATTGAAGGGTAAACCGTTTGTGGCATTTTTCACCGGGGCGAGTATTTTCGAGCGCCGCTGGGGAGCAGACAAGTTTGGCGAACTGGCCACTCGGCTTCGGCAGCATACTGAGGTTGTTGTCGTCGGTGGCGCGGTTGATCGGGGTGATGCTGAAATGGTTGAACGAACTGGCGCGTTGAATCTCGCCGGCAAGACTTCCCTTGTCGAGTCTGCCGCTATCATCGCCCGATCGTCCCTCCTCGTCAGTGGCGATTCCGGCATCCTCCACATCGCTGTCGGCCTCGGCATCCCTACTGTCTCCCTTTTCGGCCCCGGTCGGGCAAAAAAATGGGCGCCGCGGGGCGAAAACCACATCGTCATTAACAAGAATCTTCCCTGTTCTCCTTGTACCACCTTTGGCTATACGCCTAAGTGTCCCATCAACGCTCGCTGCATGGCGGAAATCACGGTTGACGAGGTTGAACAGGCGGTAATGACGCTCTTGGCCCGGAGAAAATTTCGATATGCGCCAACAAAAGCCTTGACTTCTCCAATGTCAGTTGGTATTTAGGAAATTCGTTTTGCATGTAGGCGCGTAGCTCAGGGGGAGAGCGCTACCTTGACACGGTAGAGGTCGGCGGTTCGAGACCGCCCGCGCCTACCATCTAAACAACTCGCAGCCAAGGCTGTGGAAGGGGCATCGAAGTTCGATGCCTCTTCGTGTTAAGGGGCCAGTGATGGGTGACATCAGGGTTACATTGCCGGATGGGTCGGAAAGGGTTCTTGCCGAGGGTGCAACGGTGCGTGATCTGGCTGCTTCTATTGGAGCGGGGCTTGCCAAGGCTGCCCTTGCCGGCAAGATCAACGGCGTTGCGGTCGATCTTGTGGCGCCGCTCGTGGATGGCGCCAAGATCGAGATCATAACCGAGAAGTCCCCCGAGGCGCTGGAGATCATCCGGCATTCCACGTCCCACCTCATGGCCCAGGCGGTCAAGGATCTTTTCCCACAGGCAAAGGTCACCATCGGGCCAGCCGTCGAGAATGGCTTCTACTACGACTTCGACGTCGATCATGCCTTTACTCCCGAAGACCTCGAGAAAATCGAGGCCCGCATGCGGGAGATCGCCAAGTCCGACCTTAAGGTGGAACGCCAGGTTCTTTCGAAGGCTGACGCCATCAAGCTCTTCAAGGATATGGGCGAAACCTACAAGATCGAGCTGATAGAGGCGATTGGCGATGATACGGTTTCGCTCTACCGGCAAGGAGATTTTATCGATCTTTGCCGTGGTCCCCACCTTCCTTCAACCTCCACTTGCCGTGCATTCAAGCTGACCTCGCTGGCCGGCGCCTACTGGCGCGGTGACGAGAAGAACAAGATGCTGCAGCGGGTCTACGGAACCGCCTTTGCTGATAAAAAGGAGCTTGACGCGTATCTGGAGAGGATCGAGGAGGCCAAGCGCCGCGACCACCGCAAGCTTGGTCGCGAACTCGATCTTTTCTCGTTCTCCGATGAGGTTGGTGCGGGGTTCGTTATCTGGCATCCCAATGGGGCCATGCTGCGTACCATCCTCGAAGATTTCGAGCGCAGGGAGCACCTGAAGCGAGGGTACGACATCGTTGTGGGACCCCAGATCCTCAAGACCGAACTCTGGCAGCGGTCCGGCCACTACGATAATTACCGCGAGAACATGTATTTCACCGAGGTGGAAGGGCAGGGGTTCGGCATCAAGCCGATGAACTGCCTCAGCCACATGATGATCTACAAGTCACACCTGAGAAGCTATCGAGATCTGCCGCTGCGCTTTTTCGAGCTCGGGACGGTGCACCGACACGAGCGGGCCGGTGTTTTACACGGTCTTCTGCGCGTGCGCTGCTTCACCCAGGACGATGCCCACATCCTCTGCACCCCGGAACAGCTCAACGACGAAATCAAGGGAGTCATCTCTTTTGTCAATGATGTCATGGGGATTTTCGGGTTCGATTTCGAGATGGAACTCTCAACCAGACCCGAAAAGTCCATCGGTTCCGACGAGGATTGGGAGCGGGCCACTAATGCGCTGCTCGGGGCTCTCAAGGATTCTGGTCGTCCCTACGAAATCAATGAGGGCGATGGTGCCTTCTACGGTCCAAAGATCGACATCAAACTGCGCGATTCTCTTGACAGAAGGTGGCAGTGTGCTACAATCCAGTGCGATTTTACGCTCCCTGAGCGGTTCGACCTGACCTATGTCGATGCCGATGGTGAGCGGAAGCGCCCTGTAATGGTCCACCGGGTGATACTCGGATCAATCGAGCGCTTCATCGGTGTTCTTATTGAACATTTTGCCGGGAACTTCCCCGTGTGGCTCTCGCCGGTTCAGGCCATCGTGATGACCGTCACGGACAATCAGCAGTCCTATGCCGCGCAGGTTTTCGAGACGCTTCGGTCGAGCGGAATCCGAGTTCAGAAGGATTTCCGCAACGAGAAGCTCGGATTCAAAATTCGCGAGGCACAACTCCAGAAGATTCCGTACATGCTCGTCATCGGCGACAAGGAAGTGGAGTCCGGGACAGTGACCCCACGTTTCCGTGATGGTTCGAATCTCGCATCCATGAAGCCCGATGAGTTTGTTGCGTTCATCAGCGAAGAAGTCAAACGCTTCAAATAGGAGGTGGCGCCATAGCCAAGCCCACAGTAAATGTTAATCAGGCCATCAGAGCCCGCGAGATAAGGGTTGTTGGAGCCAACAGCGAGCAACTCGGTATCATGAATCTGAATGATGCTCTTGCCCTTGCTGAGAGTCAGCAGTTGGATCTTGTCGAGGTTTCTCCGACAGCCGTACCGCCCGTTTGCCGGATCATGGATTACGGCAAGTTCAAGTACCAGCAGAGCAAGAAGCTCCAGGAAGCCAAGAAGAAGCAGTCACATGTTGTGGTCAAGGAGGTCAAACTTCGTCCCAAGACCGATGAGCACGATCTGCAATTCAAGATCAAGCATGTGCGCCGCTTCATCGAAGAGGGCAACAAGGCCAAGGTGACACTGGTGTTCCGTGGCCGCGAGATTACGCACATGGAGTTTGGGGTGCGTGCCCTTGAGCGGGTTGCCAGTGAGATTGAGGATATTGCCATTATCGAGATGAAGCCCAAGATGGAAGGGCGGAGTATGTTCATGATAGTCGCCCCTAAAGTAAAAAAATAGATTTCGTATCATACATGTAGAAAAGGAGAAGAGTAATGCCAAAGATCAAGACCAACCGCGGCGCTGCCAAGCGCTTCAAAAAGACTGCCAGCGGCAAGATCAAGAGAAGTAGTGCTTTTACAAGCCATATCCTCACCTCAAAGACCCGCAAGCGTAAGCGTCAACTTCGCTCGAGTTCACTTGTTGCCGCTGTCGACCAAAAGAACATCTCTAAGCTGATACCCTATATGTAGTAAAAGCAGGGAACCGGGATTGATTCCCCGTTTCCCCTTTTAATAAGTCCGTGAACCGTGAGGAAGCGCCTCCCCTTGCGGATCCGGCAAAATTTATCGGTAAAAGGAGCAGGAAATGCCAAGGGTAAAAAGAGGTTTTAAAGCGAGACGCAGAAGAAACAAGGTGCTCAAACTTGCCAAAGGTTTCCGTGGTGCGCGGAGCAAGTTGTTCCGGAGCGCGACAGAGGCCGTGGACCGTGCACTCAATTATGCGTATCGCGACCGTAAGGTCAAGAAGCGTGATTTTCGGGCACTCTGGATTACGCGGATTAACGCTGCGTCCCGTCTCAACGGGCTTTCGTACAGCAAGCTCATTCATGGGCTGAAGAAGGCGTGTGTTGAAATCGATCGGAAAGTCCTGGCGGATCTGGCAGTATCCGACCCCTCAGGATTTGCAGAAATCGCAACGCTCGCCAAAGCACAGATTTAGTGAAATTCAGCCGGATAAAAAAGAAATGGGATGCTTAGCGTTCCATTTCTTTTTTTGTAAAGGGTGTTGGTTATGAAAGAACAACTCGACGGGCTTCTCCAGGCCGCTCTCAAAGAGATTGACGGGGCAGGAAACGAAGAGGCTCTCCAGGAACTGCGGATTAAGTACCTTGGCAAAAAGGGTGAGTTGACTGCCGTCATGAAGGGGCTTGGCTCCCTTTCCGCCACAGAGCGGCCGGTAGTTGGGCAGATGGCCAATGCGGTGAAGGATCAGCTGGAGTCTCGACTCGAAGAGAAACTGACCCAGGTCCGTGACGCCAATAAACGCGAGAAACTTCAACGCGAGCGGCTTGATGTGACGCTGCCCGGTCGCAGGCTGCCATACGGCTCGAAGCATCCCATAACCCTGGTCATCGAGGAGATCTCGGAGATTTTTGCCGGGCTCGGCTTCCAGGTGGCCGAGGGGCCCGAGGTGGAGCTCGATTTCTATAATTTCGAAGCCCTCAATTTCCCCAAGGACCATCCCGCCCGGGATATGCAGGACACCTTCTTCGTGGATGATTCCATTCTGCTGAGAACCCATACGTCGCCGGTGCAGGTCCGCACCATGCTCAAGCATGCGCCGCCTGTCCGGATCATTTCTCCCGGGACGGTCTATCGTTGCGACTCAGATGCCACCCACTCGCCCATGTTCCACCAGATCGAGGGGTTCATGGTCGATACGGGGGTAACCTTTGGCGATCTCAAGGGGGTATTGACGACCTTTCTGACCCAGTATTTCGGAAAAGGTATCGGTGTTCGTCTGAGACCGAGCTTTTTCCCATTTACCGAACCCAGTGCCGAGGTCGATATTGCCTGTGTCATGTGCAAGGGCAAGGGGTGTCGGGTCTGCAAGCAGAGCGGTTGGCTCGAAATTCTCGGTGCTGGAATGATTGACCCGGAGGTGTATCGCCATGTGGGGTACGACCCGGAGACCATTTCCGGCTTCGCCTTCGGCATGGGGATTGAACGTGTTGCAATGCTCAAGTACGGTATCGGGGATTTGCGGCTTTTCTTCGATAATGATGTGCGCTTTCTGCAACAATTCTGAAATATCAGGTTATTAGGGCTTATCGCTTTACAGAGAACATCACTTATTATATCCCGGACAGGGTGAGAATATGATTGTCACATACAACTGGCTCAAGGAATTTGTCGACTTTGATCTGTCACCACAGGAGCTTTCGGATCTCCTTACCATGCTCGGTCTCGAGGTGGAAGGTGTTCGTCACGTGGGGGGCGGACTCGATGAGGTTGTCGTCGCCATTGTGGAGGAGAGGGCGCAGCATCCCAATGCAGACAAGCTTTCCCTGTGCAGGGTGAATAACGGGAGAGAGACGCTTGCCATTGTGTGTGGAGCCCAGAACTTCAAAGCCGGGGACAAGGTTGCGTTGGCCCAGCTTGGCGCGGTTCTGCCCGGTGATTTCAAGATCAAGCGTTCAAAGATCAGGGGCGAGGAGTCATGCGGAATGCTCTGCTCCGAGAAGGAGCTTGGGCTTGCCGCTGAGTCGGACGGGATTCTTATCCTTCCCCCGGACCTCCCCCTCGGTGTGCCGGTGTTTGAGGCCCTTGCTCTCAAGGATACTATTTTCGAAATAGGTCTCACGCCCAACAGGGCCGATTGCCTGAGTATCGTCGGCGTTGCACGGGAGATTGCCGCCAAGCTGGGCATGAACGTCCGATACACAGGGCATTCCGTCGAGGAGTCTAATTTCCCCATCAGTGAACGCGCCGAGGTGATCGTTGAGGACGCCGAACTGTGCCCCCGCTATACAGCCCGCTACATTGCCGGCTGTTCCGTAGGACCGTCGCCGGCGTGGCTTGTGAGGCGTCTTGAGGCGGTAGGAATGCGTTCCATCAACAATGTAGTGGATGTGACCAACTACGTCCTTATGGAATACGGTCATCCCCTCCATGCATTTGATGCTGATCTGCTTGCCGGTGGCAAAATCATTGTTCGACGTGCCGCGGAAGCAGAGCGTTTCTCAACTCTTGACGGTCAGGAGCGGGTTCTTACGGCGGCCGACCTGACGATCCGTGACGGCGAGAAAGGCGTTGCCCTTGCCGGGATCATGGGGGGAGAGAACTCCGAGATCCGTCAGGACACAGCCAACATTCTTCTGGAAAGCGCCTATTTCAATCCGTCGGCCATCCGAAGAACCTCGAAGCGTCTCGGCCTCCACACTGAGTCTTCCCATCGTTTCGAGCGGGGCGCGGATGTCGATATCCTTTTGACGGCCCTTGACCGCGCCGCGTCTCTCATCGCAGAGCTTGCCGGTGGTGAGATCGCCCGGGGCGCCATTGATGTCTACCCCCGTTCTCTCCCTAGCCGCACCGTCAGATTCCGTGTAAAACGGTGTAATGAACTCTTGGGCATTCAGTTGGCGGCCGATGAGATGGCAGCGATCTTCAATCGACTCGAGTTCACCGTCAATTCCGTTGAACCGGGACTGCTCGACGTTACGGTGCCCAGCTTCCGGGTCGATGTCGAGCGGGAGATTGATCTCGTGGAAGAGGTTGCGCGGCTGAACGGCTACAACACGATTCCGGTTACGATGCCCAAGGCCCGGGTCTTTTCTGACCGACCTACCCGGCACCAGCGGCTCGAGAAACGGCTGAGAAATGTTATGGTTGGCCAGGGATTCAGCGAGATCATTAACTTCAGCTTTATGGCGCCCGGAGTGCTGGACAAGCTCCTTCTGGCCGATGACGATCCTCGGCGGTCTGTAGTGAGGTTGCGCAATCCCCTCGTGGAGGAGCAGTCGGTAATGCGTACGGCGCTTCTGCCTGGACTTCTTGAAACAGCCTCCAGAAATCTGAACTACCGCATGCTGACCCTCCGGATGTTTGAACTTCGGCGCGTCTACTTGCCGATGGAGGGTCAGGAGTTGCCCAGAGAGCCTCTCCATCTTGCAGGGATCTTGACCGGTGCCCGCTATCGCGAAGGGTGGAATCAGGAACGTTATCAGGTCGACTTTTATGACGTAAAGGGCGTTGTCGAGCATATCCTTGACGAGTTTGCTGTAACTTCCGTCTCGTATGTTCAGGATTGTCTTCATCCCTACTTCCATCCAGGTAAGTCCTGTTCGGTCCGATCTGGTGACGAACTGCTCGGCTCCTTTGGTGAACTCCATCCTGACGTTCAGGATAACTTTGAGATTGATCAGCCGGTCCACTATCTAGAGCTTGACTTTGAGAAACTGGCGATGCTGAGTTCGGACAACGTTACCATTAAGCCTCCGTCCCGTTTCCCCGATACGTTCCGCGATATCGCGATGCTCATCAGCGATGAAGCTCCTGCATCGGCCATCCTGGACTGCATTGGCGGACTGAAGATCCGCGAGGTGGAGTGCGCGGAGATATTTGATCTTTATAAAGGGACCCACATTCCCGAGGGATTCAAAAGTGTTGCGGTCAGAATCCGGTACCGTTCCCAGGAAAAAACCCTTACCGACGATGAGGTTTCTCCGTTGCATCAGCGCATAGTCGATACTCTGGTAAAAAAGCTAGAAGTCACGATACGTTAAAAACAGGTTGATTATCTCGAACCACTGTGTTATAAATCCTGACGCCTTCGGTGAACGCGATATTTTTTTATAACGTATTGATTTTGAGGGAGTATATGACCAAGGCAGATATTGTTGAGCAGATCTACGAGAAAGTGGGTTTTTCGAAAAAGGAATCCGCAGACCTTGTTGAGCGGGTATTTGGTCTGATCAAAGAAACCCTTGAAAATGGTGAGAAGATAAAGATCGCCGGTTTCGGTAATTTCGTGGTCAAAGAAAAAGCTGATCGGCGTGGCCGCAATCCCCAGACTGGCGACGAGATCATCATATCCGCACGCAGGATTCTCACGTTCAAGCCGAGTCAGGTTCTCAAGTCCTCGATTAATTCCTGAGAAGATTCTTCCCCGGAGGGAAGGTGAAGGCCAAGCTTCCTGATAAACAGTATTTCAGGATCGGTGAGGTTGCGCGGTTGACAGCGCTCAAGGCCTCGGTTCTCCGGTTCTGGGAGACGGAATTCAAGGAGCTGAAACCACCCAAGAGTCGAACGGGCCAGCGCCTCTACTCAAAGCAGGATATCGAGCTTCTTTTGGAGATAAAACGTCTCCTCTATGCCGAGAAGCTCACCATAGAAGGGGCTCGCAAGAGACTGAAGACATCGGAGAGAAGTCACAAGGCCTCACCAAAAGCATCAAACGAAACAAGCGATCTGTTAGGATTGGTGAAAGAAGTGCGGCAGGAGCTCGAAGCGATCCGCCGTATGTTGTAGCAGTAAAAGATATCGGGGCGTAGCGCAGCCTGGTAGCGCACCAGACTGGGGGTCTGGTGGTCGCTGGTTCGAATCCAGTCGCCCCGACCATTTTGACCATAGACGGTTTCGGACTCCGAAACCGTCTATTTTTTTACCATTGTGTTGAGTGAACAGTTAGCCGGGGGATCCATGAAGATTCTTGTTACCAACGACGACGGAGTGCGCGCTCCGGGAATCAGGGCGCTCGCAGAGGCATTGAGGGGGGTGGGAGAGGTTGTAGTGGTAGCTCCTGACCGGGAGCGAAGTGCCGTGGGGCATGCTTTGACACTCCATCACCCACTCAGGGCCACCGAGATACGGCCGGCGATTTTTGCTGTCGATGGAACACCCACGGACTGCGTCAATCTTGGAATCCACGCTCTCCTGGAAACCAAACCCGATATTGTTGTTTCTGGAATCAACTGCGGCGGAAATATGGGAGACGATATAACCTATTCGGGAACCGTTTCAGCTGCCATGGAGGCGACTCTCATGGGCATTCCCGCCTTGGCGGTGTCGCTTGTCACCATCGGGCGCGGGGAGAACTATGGGGCTGCAGCCGCCTTTGCAGCCCATTTGGTAAGGATCGTGGCAGACAGGGGGCTGCCACGGGATACTCTATTGAATGTGAATGTGCCTGATCTGCCTCAGGAAAAACTCGGAAGCGCTGTCGTAACCATTCAGGGTAAGAGGGACTATGAGGGGAAAATTGTCACGAAAACGGACCCTCGCGGTCGAAATTACTACTGGATTGGTAATGGCGAGCTTCAGTTCCGCGATCTCGAGGGAACTGATTATCATGCTGTGAAACGAGGCTTGATTTCAGTAACCCCTCTCCATCTTGATCTCACCAATTATGCCTCCCTGACAATGCTGAAAACGTGGGACTTTTCTTTATAGGGTCTGAAACTTTTTTCCGGTGGGGTGGCAGAGTGCATGGACACCTCTATCGGTTCCTGTTCTGTCGCTGTAGCTGCTTTAAGTCAGTATGGTCCCTTGTCCTAACTCTGGACAGGGTTGCGATGGTCTGCTATAGTCTGTCCTCCAGCGGGAATAGGGGATTTACATGAATTTTGACATCTCACGAAAACGGATGGTGGAGACGCAGATTGTCTCACGAGGCGTGAAGGACCGGCGCCTTATTGATGCGATGCTGAAGGTTCCCCGTCATGTCTTCGTCGAGGAGGCGATGGCTGCCCAGGCGTACAGTGACACGCCGCTTCCCATTGGCGAAAAGCAGACCATCTCGCAACCGTACATGGTTGCCCTCATGACTGAGCTTCTAGAGTTGTCGGGCAAGGAGAAGGTACTTGAGATCGGTACTGGCTCTGGCTATCAAGCGGCGATACTTGCCACCCTCGCTGACCGCGTTTACACTGTGGAGCGGATACGCCCCCTGGCGCTCAAGGCGCGCAAAGCCCTTGACAGCCTCGGGCTCCTGAACGTCAATATCAAAATCTCCGATGGAACGGTAGGCTGGGAGGAGGAAGCTCCCTTCGACGCCATTATCGTCACTGCCGGAGCTCCGGATGTTCCGGATAAACTAGTCGACCAGCTGAAGCCGGGGGGACGGCTTGTGATTCCTGTGGGGAGCCAATTCGAACAGGTTCTTGTCAGGGTGATCAAGCAGGAAGATGGTTCGCTTTTCAAAGAAAATGTAACAGGATGCAGATTTGTGAAGCTGGTGGGCAGGTATGGATGGGGCACAGAAGAGTAAGTGGTAAAGTCTGTATTGCAGAACGGGGACAAGTATGGATGATTATCTCGAAAAGGAAGTCGTAGAACCGACAGAGCACGTCGAGCGGCAAGCTGACGACTTCATTGAGCAGGAACCGAGCTCCTTCGAGTTCGAGGAACCGGAGGAAGAGGAGGAACCGGAGGAAGAGATAAAGGTTGTGGAGGTCGAGCATTTCGATGACGCCATCAAGCTTTACCTCCGGGAGATACAGAAAACGACGCTTCTTACGGCCGATGAGGAAAAGGCTCTCGCCAGCCGGATTGCCAAAGGGGACAAGGCCGCCCGCGACAAGATGATCGAGTCCAATCTGCGACTCGTGGTCAAGATCGCCAAGCGGTATATCAATCGCGGGCTCCCGTTTCTCGACCTGATCGAAGAGGGAAACATGGGGCTCATCAAGGCCGTTGAGCGCTTCAAACTCTCCAAAGAGTGCCGCTTCTCCACCTATGCCACCTGGTGGATCCGTCAGTCAATCGAGCGGGCGTTGGTGAACCAGTCGCGCACCATCAGGCTCCCTGTCCACGTCTCTGACGACATCAACAAGATGCTCAAGATCACCCGCGAACTGATCCAGCGATTCAATCGGGAGCCCAATGTCAAGGAAGTGGCCACAGAGATGAACGTCAACTCGGCCTATATCCGGCGCCTTATGGTCCTTCTCAAGAAAACCTACTCCATAGAGCGTCCAATGGGAGAGAACAGCGACTACTTTCTCATCGACACCATTGAGGATACCTCCTCGGTTTCGCCGGCAACACTTCTCGAAGACCTGAACAAGTACGAGATCGTTTCCAAGTGGTTTGCGTCCCTTTCCGAGAACGAGCAAAGGATCCTCACTCTCCGTTTCGGTCTCGAAGACAAGGAACCCCAGACCCTCGACACCATCGGGCGGAGCTTTGGCGTTACCCGTGAGCGGATTCGGCAGATAGAGGCAAAATCTCTAGAAAAGCTGAGAAAATATATCGAAAACAGTGACGCAAATGCAATCGAGTGATTCGTGAGAACGTGTTGTGGAGGACAGGGGATGGACGATCTTAAGAATATAATCCGTGATGTGCACGATTTTCCCAAGAAGGGGATCATTTTCAAGGACATCACCACGCTTCTAGCAGATGCAAAGTCGTTCCAGCGCATGGTTGACCTGCTGGCACACCGTTATGTGGGAGAGAAGATCGACAAGGTGGTCGGAGTTGAGGCCCGGGGGTTCATTATCGGTGCCGCCCTTGCGTATAAGCTTGGCGCCGGCGTAGTTCTTGTGCGCAAGCCGGGGAAACTCCCTTCCGAAACGTTCAGCAAGACCTACCAGCTTGAGTACGGCACAGACACCCTTGAAATCCACACCGACGCAGTCCAGAAGGGGGAGAAGGTGCTCATTGCCGACGATGTTCTTGCCACTGGCGGGACCATGTCCGCCGTTGTCGATATGGTAACTGCCCTGGGAGGCGAGATCGTGGACTGCTGCTTCCTTGCCGAGCTTGAGTTTCTTGGCGGAAGGAAGAAGTTGCCGGACGGCAAGGTCTTTTCGTTGCTCACTTTTTGAATGGTTTTTACCCGTCCTAGCTCCTTTGTTCTGGCTGGAAAAGGGTTGCAAATCAAGGGGTGTTGGGCTATAAAAAGAAGCTTCTGTCCCCGTAGCTCAGCTGGATAGAGCACTTCCCTCCTAAGGAAGGGGCCGGACGTTCGAATCGTCTCGGGGACGCCAATAAAAACAGCGGGTTAGCTCACAAGGGCTAACCCGCTTTGTCTTGAATGGAACCTCTTGTGGAACCTCTGTGCGTAAATTGAATCATGGTACCCATTTCGATCTTCTGGAACCCTCTGCTACACCTCAAACCATTTCCCAATCAGTATTGCTCCTCTTTTCTTTTCTGACACCCCTGACTTTTCAGAGCCTTCCCTATTTCAGCCATCAGTGATGTCACTTTGATTGAGGCACTTGGGACTGACGACAACTCCTTGAACTTGGTCACAAACAACTCATCCAACTTGTCCATTGCCGTGTCGGGAACATCGTATTTCCTGACCACTTCATTGAACGTTCTGTAAATAAGCTTCAAGGATTCGTTTTTCTCGTCACCGCCCCCCCCACCGCGTTTGCTTTCAAGCATCTGGCATATTTTAGCAACGTCAACTCGCTTGAAGTCCTGCGGCAAACGACCAGGTGGCAGCCAGTGTGTTTGTATGAATTCAAAAACGCTGCCATCCAATTTATCAAGCTTGTGGTCAAGCTCTGTAATGGACCCCTCTCCAATGATCTGTCTCAGACTGTTATTGATAGTGTCGGCAATTTTGACATCGGCTATCAACAGACAACCAAAGTGATAGTCCTGTCCAAGAAGGAAAAATCTGCCGCCTTCTGCAAGGCTGTCTGAGTATGACGCGTTGTACTTATTTTCCGCCAGAAACTGGGGTAGCAATGCAGTGAAGTCATCTTGCATTGACCGTAAGTAGTCGGGACGGGACGGAGGAATTGGAATCCAGACTGCGTTGGCGATAGCCGGTGTTCCAAGAATTAGATAGTCTGTCTGAACTCCTAATGCTGAGGCAAGCTTTACCGTCACTTCTGAGGAAAACCCATACCTTCCTTTTTCCCACATGGCGATTGATGTGCGGGGTACACCCAGTCTATTCGCTAGAATATCCTGTGTGCATCCGTTCAATAATCGCAGAATTTTAAGCCTGTCACGTTTTTCCATGCATTCCTCGAAGTTCCCTTATGTTTCAATTGATACCACACATACGCATGATTTCATACTTAAAAAATCATTGACATCATACGTATGCTATTATAAGTATGAACTGTGCGCTATTAAAACAATCCGGAGGCAATTGATATGAACCTGATCGCCATTGAAGCTATTTGCAAGAAGGGAAAATTCTCTGTTCAGACTCTGCATCGTCTACGCAGAGCCGGTGTCTTTCCGCCTCCGCGGCTCCAACTATCCAGAAAATTGATCCGTTGGGATGAAGATGAAGTAGATACATTTTTCAGAGGCGAATGGGTGCCGGAAGCGAAGTAAATATGCCTGAAGATAACAAGCTATATGCCGTGGAAGAGGTCGAAGATCTCCTGGCAGAGTTCAACAGCCCAAGAAACAGACTCACGGTTTTCAAACCATTTGTTCGTTATTTTGGTGACTTGAACACGGCCATCATTCTTTCTGAGATATTTACCTGGAGCTACCACTTTCGAGGTCGCAAGTTGCCGGGAATCGGATACGGCTGGTTTTACCGACAATATGAACCTTCCTGCAAGCAACAGGAGCTTGACGGCGCTTCAGGTGTTGACGTTGCCGCTGATGAAATTAATGAAAGCACAGGCAGAGAGGCTGAAGGGAAGACTTGGCTCGAAAGGGTCGGACTTCGAGAGGATGTTGTCAGGAAGATAGTCAAAGTCCTGGTGAAGGATGGATATGTCCAGACCGTCGTTAAGAAGGCGAACGGAGCCCCCACCTGCCACTATAAATTTGTACGCGGTAAGTTACTGGAATTAATGGATACCCTCAAAAAGCAGGAAAGGAACCCTGTAAATGTCAGGGAACGTTTCCTGAAAAAAGCAGGGAAGGAAACCTTCAAAATCCGTGATTCCTTAACAGAAGAAACAACAGAGATTACCCAGAAAACAACTACAGAGCAGATCCGGTTGATGTTATCCGGCACGCCGTTGTCAAAAATCTCTGAAAACGAGTTGAGGGTTCTGATCAAACGCCACGGTAGTGAGACAGTTGTGCAGGCTGCTGACGTTGCCGCAGAAACCTGGCGACGTGAGCACCAGGAGATCCGGAATCCCGGCGGCTATCTCCAGGCATTCTGTGTGGACCTCATTGTACCGGAATGGTATGAGCCTCCCGAAGTTCGTAACGCCAAGGCAGAAGAGGCCGCAGAACGAAGGCGTATTGAGGCCAGGAAGATGGAAGAGCAGCTGGCTGAAGAGGAGCGGCAAGCACAGGAGCGGGATGACTACTGGTATTCCCTGTCCGAAGAAGATCGCCAGAAGTACCGTGAGGAATTCAGAGCAACCGCTCCGTTCCTGCAAGACCTCAAAGATGATTTTCTCGACGGCCTTGCCAAACTCAACACTTGGGATAAACGTCAGCAAATGAACACTAATACCAGTTCCAGCATGAAGGCTGTCCGGTGAAAGAATAAAACAATCGCTAGGTTGCAGCCATATAGGAAACAAACAAAACAGTTACAACTTTTCAGATAGGAGCGATTTTTCGCAGCATCATTGCCCGGTGTACCCAGAGCCGTCGAGCCACTTGGCCCGGCCGGACACCACCCATGGGATTGGCCAACCTAAGCAGAGCCCTTTCATGTCGAGGTCAATGCACCTCCCCCTCGCATGATCGAACGTTGTACCGGAACCATTAGATGGCGGACCAGGTATCGGCCCCTGAGTCCTGAACGCAGTGGCGAGGCGTTTCTCGGAGCAACACAATAGAGGACCTGTTTAACGTGATCCACCGGTAGAGTCCCGGTTCACGACAGACAGCAGGACAGATGGCAGGAATCCTTGCCAGGTCCAGATATAAGGGACACTACGAAAAGCAGGAAGGCGGAGCTGCTACCGTCGGCATGGCGATGCCGGAAAAAGAGCATGTCATCTCACCACGCAGGCCGGCAACGGCCAGAGGTAATCAATGAAACACAGGTGGCCGACATCACTGCACTCCCAAACCGAAGCGGTTTTTCACGCGGTCCGCTCGATTCGCGAGGCAAAGGCGGACAGTGCTCTGGGCATCCGTTCCTTCGGCTCCTGGAAGGTCTACAAATACGAGGCCCAACGCTTCGTGGCGCTCATGATCGGAAACGGACGAACTTCCATCCTTGATACCGCGTTCGTACACGACGACATGGCGGTGTACCTGGAAGAGCGGCTGGCCTACTACGTCGAGAAGAAACGGTCTCGCCAAACCATGGAGACTATCCTGTCGGCACTGGGAAAGTTCGAGTACGCCATCAATCACTATATCGAGATCCATACTCTGGATATCCCCCGACTGGAGACAGAAAAACTGCGAATGAAATTCTATGACCGCAGCCGGAAACTACTGCGCAAATCGAGCAAAATCTTTGACAACCGTGCCTACCCCGATCCGATTCGGCTTATCGCAGTGATTACCGATGGAACTTTCCAGTTGCAGGCGTCATTGCAGTACGAAGGCGGCCTGCGTGCTGAAGGGGTCGGCGCTCCCAGCAACCGGCGGCTGAAAAACCCCCTGACCACGAATGGGCTGCTCGGCATCAGTGTCGATCCTGTCACCGGATCAGAAGTGGGCATCGTAGCCTCAGTAGAGAAAGGCGGCAAGGAAACTGAGCATTACGTCTCCGTCGCAACCTACCGTAGACTGGAAGAACATATTTCCCGTCACGGAAAGCTGGAGAGCGATTACTTCGTCTATGTGGAGGCAATCAACACGGCTGCCAAGGCTACAGGTCAGTATGCCCCGGGCCGCGGCAGCCACGGCCTGAAACACAACTTCGCCCAGGAGCGTTACCTGGAGTGCATCAAGCACGGAATGAACCATGAGCAGGCCCTGCAGCAGACCTCCCTGGAAACCTCCCATTTCCGGCTGCGGGAGACCCTGACCTACACGAGAGGATGACATGACCGAACAACTGAACCTGATAACCGGCCTGACAGAGCATGAGCGGAAAAAACTCTTTTCCTGGGTAGCCTCGCTGCCGGAGGGAAATATCATCGAGATCTTCCATGAGGGCGTGAAGAGGTCGTTCCAGCTCAAAAGTGAGCGTCCCGATCTGTCCGGGCGGATCAACAAGTATTGCGCCTTTGTCATGGCGGCCCGCAGGGGGGGCTGGGACACTATCAAGGGAAAAGGCTACCGGGTGGCGGATCAGGAGCAGTACGAAGACTTCACTCACCTGCGCCGGGCGACGGCAGCGACCCTTGTCACCTTGGGAAGGAAACCGGTCCTGCGCCGGAAAATCCTGGCCTACTGGGGCGAGGTGAGGGAGTTGAAGGCTGACGGCATGGGGTTCCGCACTATTGCCGGCTATCTGCAGAGCAAGCGGAAGCTGAAGGTATCGGCAACGTATCTGAGCAAACTCTGGAAGGAGGTGGAGGCAGGATGATCGAATTCAATTTCAAAGGAATATCTGTCTCCGCCACTGTCGAGATGGAACGGTATGACTACCGGGATAATGGCGGCCATTACAAGACCCGCTTCAACAGAAACACCGTGGTCAAGGCCAACTTCTGGGGTTTTGTCATCGATAACGAACTCTATGAGCTGGCCATGGTCAAATCGTCTCTGAACTACTTCATGCAGGCATACTGGAAGCGAAGCAGCAGAGCGGGCAGCAAGATCGAACTGGTAACGGTGCTTAAACGCAATAACGGCGGAAATCCGCAGGCGCTCTATCTGGTTGCCAGACAGAAGGACGGCATCCATTCACTTGAAATCAGTCTGGTCGAGAAAGGCGTTCCTGCCGGCAAGATTTATCTGAACGGCCAGGAAGTGATTATGCTGGACATCGCCATCGGCAAGGCCATCAACCTGCTGACGCCGGACTATAACATCGAGGGGAATATATGAAACTGTTAGCGTACCAGAAAGCAGATTTTTCCAGCCCAATCATTACCGTACACGAAGCCCTGCATCTCCGACGTCAGTTTCCGGAGGAGTGGGAAGGGAAACATTTCTACGATCTCATCAAGCTGAGACCCATGGTGCCGGTTGACCGCGGAGCAAAGTCTTCCAGCTTTGCCTATCTCGGCGGCTCCGGGGACGGTCATGGTAATGGCTCCAAGGGGATCGCCCACGAACTTGTCCAGGAATACGTGTGCAAGTTATGGACATGGCGGATCAGACTGTTCGGGAAAGAGTTCATGCTCAAGATTGAAGAAACTTCCGATGAGTGGGCCGTTCATGATGATCACTCAGGACTCAACTACACTGTGGATTGTAAGCTGGTTTTGTCTCCTGATTCAGATCTCTATTACGAAACAGCTGGTGTCATTGGTATCGAGGTAACCGACACGCATAAGACCGGCCCCCGCAAGAAAAAGGCACTGGCAAGAGCCGGCCTCGTTATCCTGGAGCTGCAGATGATCCCGGACTGGCATGTCGCCAATGACGTCAAAATTACTTCCGAAGATCTGAACCAGCTACGGAAGAGGATCTTTGGCTTCCTGAACAAGGGAACGAAGCTCAGTTGCCTGTGCAAGCCGGCATACGTGCGGATATGACCATCTGAGCCGCACAGGGAGGTTTTTCGATGATCAAATACTATGATGCCCAGAAATGGCTTTTGGAGCGGCAGCCGAAACGGGCAAAGCTGCCGGCGGTGCTGGTTGCTATGGTCGTGCCACTGTTAGCCAGTGCGGTTTCCGGTCTTCTGGTCGGACTCTGTTTTCTCAGCACATTCTGGTACTGGGCTATCGGCATCGCATGTATCTCGTTGCCGTACATCCTGATGGACCGGGTGCAGGTGCGGCTTTATCATGGCTATGTAAATGGGAAGCCATACTGGACACTGATCAAGTACGCCTTCTCCAGCACGGATTACCGCCCCTGTTATGCCCCATGGTGGTACTGGCGCTGGTACTACTGGTGGTAGGTTAATTATTGGCATCCCAAAAGGGCACCTGTTTGGGATACTGGCAAGGGTAGTTGTGATATGGTGGCTGTTTTGGATACCAATTTGGTACCCAAAATGGGGAACTTTTTGCCACCTTCAGTCAATGCCGCATTTTTGGGTACAAAATTGGTACCTTTAATGCGGCATTGCCTAGTTGACGGACATGCTTCATGGCAATAATTATCCAGATCTCACTCCGTTTTCAGGTATATTACCGGATACTTTGACTGAATCTGCTTTTTATGTTGGAGAGAACAATGCTTGTCCGTCCCTTTTCCGATATTCATGCTGAATTCTGGCAGCCCAACAAAATCCCGCGCATTCTGGAGATGGTGATCCCTCCACTGCCGACTGATAAGGAGACCGTTGCTCTGGTTGCCGGCGACATCGGCCTGGCCCACCGTCAGGAGACCTGGCTCAAGGTTGTCAGTCTCCTGGCCAAGCGTTTCCTTGCCGTCATCTATATCGAAGGAAACCACTTTTTCTACCACAATGACTTCTTTGGGCGCATCCACGAACTGAAGGCCACGCTATCCCTGCCCAAGAATGTCCACTTCCTTGAAAACGAGTCCGTCGACATTGACGGTGTCCTGTTCATTGGCGCCACCCTCTGGACGGATTTTCTCGGGAAGGATTTCTTCAAGATGCAGTATGCCCGGAAGAACATGAACGACTTTGTCGTGATCAAGAAGGCAGATGGAACGCGGATCATGCCCGAAGAGACGGTCGATCTGTTTCAAGAATCAAAACGCTATATCTTCGAGGCACTGGCAGCCGCCGGTGGGAGGAAGACTGTCGTGGTAACACACCATGGCGTGTCACCATTGTCCGTCCATGAGCGGTTCCGGGGAGACAGCCTCAATTGCGCCTTCATGACAGATCTCTCCAACGAGATCATCGACCATGGCCCCGATCTCTGGATTCATGGCCATACGCACAACTCGTTCGACTACACTCTCGGCAAAACCCGGGTGGTTGTGAATCCCTACGGGTACAAGGATGTGGAGGTCAATCCGCAGTACGACAGGCAACTGGTCATTGAATTGTAGTTTTCAGGGTAAGCCCTTTGTTAAAAACACAGACTCGTTTTTTTAACAAAATATGGTCAATCAGAAAATAAGTTCGCTTTAGGGCGAGTTTTTTCAGTCAAAGTTCCTTACAAAGAATCAAATCCTGTTCATCTCAGCAAGTTTGCGGTAATGCGCACCCAGCGCGGTCAATTTGCAGCCAGTCGAATTTATCGCAGCGTAGTACATATGTTCAGCATCGACAGGCATTACCAAACCATGCCGATTGCACATTTGCAGTTCTTTGAAGATTCGAGTGTTGTTTTCGTTAACCGGTACATCCCGAAATTCGGCAGGTATATTCTCTCGATCCGGCTCAAATGATGGATCGAGCCGAAATGTAGAAGCAGCATCAGGAAAATACTCCGGCAATCGTCGAAGTATTTCCAGCGATATTTTTGGGCTTACCTGTCTGAGTGTCACGAATGTTTGAACATTCGCCTTGTAGATGGGGCGTTGTTCCCAAGGTCCCAATGTCTGGTCGACGTGGGAATAGAGAGACGCCGGAGTTATTCGACCGCAAATGTCAGCCGAGCTACCGCTTAAGCCATCCAGCAAAATATCGGTGAAGAGCCCATGTCCCTTGAATTCTCCCGCAGTACCGTCACGATGACATGCTGTCAGAATCGTTACACCAGTACCAATCGCAGCGATTTGCTCATTCCCTAAAGCAGGAACTTCACCGGCAAATCCAGAGTGGCAACTATCGAGGATTATCACGGTTGACTTGATGCGCGGATATGCTCTGTTTGCCAGACCCAATATTTCCGAAAGAGACATCCCCCACGATCCCTTAGCGCCATTCTGGCTGACAATATAGCCAGCGTTTGTATCAGGATTAATGATCCCGTGACCGGCAAAAAATAAGAGAACCGTATCAGCATCACCTGTAAACAGTTGGTGAATGGCTTCACTTAAAACGGCAGTAGTAACATTAACCTCATTGCTCGTTAGAATGCGTATTGAAAAGTTAGGTGATCCATCCCCATTTTTTTCAAGTGTATTTGCTATGGCAACTGCATCATTGACGCACCCACTCAGTGGACTACTAGGATAATCATCTATGCCAACGACGAGAGCTTTCTTCATCTGCTACCTCCCACCACCAACCAATGTCTTGAGGTTTTCCCAAGTCCACTTGTAAAGTTTATCGGTGCTTTTTGCCGCTTTCGGCTTAACACAGGTTTTGTCGGCATAACCGGCAAGCAAAAAATAAGGCACCTTTTCTTCTTGAGCAATGGTGAGCTCGGCGTTTACCCCAGTGGCGGTATCGGTATGCTGGCCGCATATTACAGCAACCACATCAACTGATTTGATTCGTGTACGAGCTTTTGCCTTCCAGTCTCCGGTTATGGGCTCTTTTATTGACCAGTCGGACAGCTCGAATGGACTGTCTTCATGTTTCGATTGCCCAACAAGAAACGTCTTTAATATTTCATCATGATCGTAGTCAAAACTGATGAAAACTCGTTTTTTAGCCATATTGAGATCCTCCGGAATTATATACTTTATTCACTCAACGTTTTCAAATACGTCACTTCAAACGCCTTACACTGGCGGTGCTTCTGCAACCTATTGGCGATAGCAAACGTATCGTTCATCTCATAGTGCTGAAATATGTCGAGGCCGCGATCCAGCAGGATCTTCCACCCGGTGTCAGTAACTATGTGACGGGCATGGATGGTGTTGCTAACGTCGAACTCCCAGGTGAACTGAATCCCTATTGGTGCGCAGGTGTCCTGCATTTTCTGGAACTGCTCTAGCTGTTGCGGCCCTTTGAAATCATCCTCCACTGTGATCAGGTGGACAGCAACTTCATCTTCATCCTGCTTGACCTTGGCAACAGTTTCCAGGAACTCCATCAGGTTCCTCACCTGGAAGAATAGCCGGATGTAAGGATCAGTGATAACGATCTTGCCGGCATTCTTCAGATATGGGCCTAACAGGGTATCGAATGAAACCCCTCGCTGATTTTCCGAAAAGGTGACATGCTTTTCAGTTGGCTCTTCCTTCGCCTTCTGCTTCTCATCTGTTTTCGTTTCAGTCTTGTCAGTGTCTCCTGAAGGTTCCTCGTTTTCATTCGATTCTGTAGTTGTTTTTGATCGGTAATACTGTGGGTACTGTTCCTCTTCGAGTGTTTTTACAGGAATCAGGCTGCCAGCCCCAGCAGAATAACCAAACCGGACAGGTTCAAAGGTTGGATCAATCCGCATTACCTGATCTTTTACCCGTTTACGCCCTTCAATGGAAAAACGGAGGATTTCCTCCATCTCTTCTTTGGTTGCCTCGCCTGATGGGTAGAGGATCTTCATCAAGCCGGAGAAGGTCTTGTTAATGCCGTCCTTATCGCGGGTTGAGATATCTTTCGATAATGTGAAGTGTTCAGTGTACTTCTGAGAGAAGTCGTGAGATCGCAAGCTCCGCAGGATTTCTGCCAGATAATCAACTACGAATCCGTATCCTGATGAGAACATCTCACCACGGATGATATCCACTTCCCAGCCAGGAATGTAAAAGTGAAGTCGATCAAGAAATGCTGAGTCGTAGTATTTTTCCGGCAGTTCATCAAAGAGATCGGTGTGCTTCAGCATATACGGCAGGTTGTGCTGCGTATTGCCAACAAAGGCTATGGACGCTTCAGCCCCAAGTGTCTCCACACCACGAGAAAATGACTTGTTTGCCATATAGTTTTTCATGATGTCTACCAGGGCCTTGTCAACTTTCTTACCCTTGCCAGCGAATTCGTCAAAGGCGACAGCATCCCAGTAGCCGACAAGGCCAAGCTTGCCATTGGAATTATTGACAAACAGCTTCGGAACAGTGACTTCACCACCGGATATCAAAATACCATGGGGAGAAAACTCAGAGTAAATATGGGATTTGCCGGTGCCTTTTGGCCCAAGCTCAATGAGATTGTAGTTACGCTCACAAAATGGAATCAGGCGGATCAGTTGCAGCAACTTGCTCCGTTTTCCGAACATCTCAGGATTGAAACCGATGCTCGTGATCAAAAGGTCAATCCATTCATCAGTTGTGAACTTTTGCCGTGCCGACAGATAACCATCAAAGTCAAAGCTGGAAAGCTGAATCGGCTTAATGCTGCTCAACAGCCAGGGGCAGGCGTTCTTGTCTTCAGTGAACTCATACTCCACATCGGAAATACACCACACACCACCGACCAGCAATTTCGGGTGTTTTTTGATTGTGTCGCTGTCCACAATGACTTTGCTAATCCCAAGGTTGGCAAATGTAGCCTCGTACATGTCGATCTTGTCGTTCAGAGAGACGCTGATCTTGTCGATTACCTTGTGTCGTCCTTTTTCTTTGGTGATGGACTTCACCAAGCCCGATTCATTGCGGTGGACATAATGCTTGCGCAAGATCTCTTTGACTGTCTCGATCCCTGACTGGATGCTGGCCTCATCCGATGTAGCGCAGTACTGACCCAGAAGGTATTCAAGCACATACGAAGGAACGATGGCATTACCCTTAACGGCCTTAACCAGGTCCTTACGGACGACGAGGCCGGAGAAATGCTCATTTATCTTGTTGTCGAGTTCACTCATCGGAAGGGCACTCCATTAAAAATCGAAATCACTGGTAAATGATCGCCTGACCAGATAGCGGGCCGATTTGTATTCGCGGTAATGTGATGTTGTTCCGACCCGTTCTTCAAGCTTGAGAAGGACTTCCTGCCCGTTTGCCGCATCAGCCTTGCGGCTCAAAACAAATCGTACCTGCATCTCACGGTCACGGGGATTGTCAGAAGCCAGATCAAATTTCAGTTCATGCCTGTCGGATATCAATTCACCTGCTTGTGTATAGATACCAGCTCTGAGAGTGCGGGACTGCACCTTGTCGCAGGCTGGCTGAACCTGATAAAAGACCACAGATAACTGACCAGACGATATGATCGATGTAGCGCCACGGAGAATCTCGATTTCAACGGCGGAGGTATCGCTCTGCCGCTTCTTGTTGATCTGGATTACCGGTATGACCGTTTCCTGGAGCGAAGCCCCACCGTGGACATATCTGCTGCCCGAACCCTTCAGGCGCAGCCGGTTGATTGACTTCGGAATCTGGACCTGCTGATCACCTGTCAAGCCAAGCTGGGATACGGTGAATGTGCGCAGCCCCGGATTATCATGCATCCCCTTGCCGATCACGAAACGCCGGTCCCTGAAGAGTACCGTTGAACCCGATGCTTCGGCGCCAAGGAAATCGCTCTCGTCAATTGCGCGGTTCTGGTAGATGAAACCATGATCAGTAGTAATCAGCAGGTTGTTGGCATTGGCGGCAGCGAGTTTTTTGATAAGCCTGATTATTTCCAGGAGAGTTTCTTCTACCGCTTCAAAGGCTCGTTCCTCGGATATCTGCTTGTCGCCGGTAGCGTCAATCCGGTTATGATAGACATAAATCAGATCGTGATCCCGCAACATCGCCCGGCAGTCATCACCATTCAGGCGCATGATCTCATCGGCCTTCACCGCCGTGGAGCGTTGCTCTACAGATTCGGCAAGAATTCTAGTTCGATTGGCTGTCCCCTGTGAACTGATTCCATTAACAAATGCCGCACCAGTATCGTCCTGTGCCAATGATAGTTCCCTGTTCGGCAACAGAGCAGCCATACCCAGTTGCGTATAACTGGGCAACATGGCCAGCGCCGGATCAAGCTTGGCAGTGTAGCGGTCCTCCTGGCGAATCAGCCCAATGAGCTCTTCACCGATTTCATAGCGTAGCGCGTCAGAGATAATGACGATAATTTTCTTATTGTCCTTCAGAAACGGTTGAACCCATTTTGAAAAGAAATCCCTCTGCAACGAGATATCGCCGGTTCCCCAACGGTCTGCAGCGTCCACATGCTGTTGCCAGGCATCATTGACCTTCAGCAGGAAATTGTTTGAGTATAGGTTTTCAATCTGATCGTTAAGTTGTTCAAGCAGCGAGGTCTGCCCGGACTTCCCGGCATGGAAGATGAACTTACGATAAAGCTGATCGAGACGGAACCAGGATTGACAGTACCGCTGAATACCGTCCGACATGGACTGCATGGCAAGGTTGGACTCTTCCATTGCAGCAATGAAACGGGCAGCAACTTCAATAGCTTCATATATGTTGCGGAACTCGCTGTACCAGTGACTTGAGCGCCGTTGACGGATAAACGAAACACAATCGTTTGCCGGGATAGTCCGATCAACAACCTGTTGAACAAGATCGCTCAGAATTTTTTGATCAATTATCCGGAAATAATCCAGTTCCAGCAGGTCGCGAAAATCGCGTTGGCCCAGATCATGCTCAATATTCAGAAGCTCGCTGCACTCCGTGGCGAGCTTTTCATAAGACGCCTCATGCTGACGGCTGTCCTTCCAGCGTTTCAGGAAGACAAGAGCATCGCCACCCAGCCGGGCAGTGCCGTTGGTTCCCATGGCATAACATGACTTGAACAGCTCGATGGCAAAATCTCTGATCCCTGGCGTGGCTGATTTGTAGCCATAGCATCGCTCAAGCTGCTCCAACAGGAACGCCTCCAGATCGCAGCGTTTAATCAACTTGATCTTGTCATCCCGGCTTTCTGCCAGCTCGGCAAGGAGGTTCTCAAGAACGCTTTCCAGACGGGTGTCGGCTCCGCTGCAGATTGCCAGCATCTTGAGTCGAATCGCGCCTGGTGTATCATTGTCAGCAAGGACTCTTTTCAACCCCTCTCGCCTCTTGGCGGCATTGAAAAACTCGCCATGGATCTGGACAATATCGGCAAACTCAGGCCCCAGGTCCAGCTCACTAAGCCAGATACCGGCCTGATCGGTGCGAAACTCTCCGTAGGCAAGCTGCACATCCAGCAGCCAGTTGTTGATATCTTCCGGCTGTGCCCCTTCATGATAAAGGAGGAACTTCTGTTCCGGCGCTTCTCTCAGGATGCGGTATTTGATGCCGAATTCATTGTTGTTCAGTTCGATCTTTTCAATGCCCGCAAGACTCAGAGCCTCAAACTCCTTGCGGAGCTCTTTCTTGGCGTCGTACCAGAAAACGATCCGATGCTTGTAGAAAATTCGTGTCAGTGCCTGTGTGATTCGATCCATGGTCGGCGTCCGGTCAGTCTTGAAGTTTTACAACAAGCCGGTACACCGTAGAACCAGTGGTGCGGGGCCAGTCAGTACAGGGGGGATTATCCTTGCGGCGGGCTCGGTCAACGGCTGCTGTGATACCAGGTATCAGCTTGACCGTTTCAATATGTTTGTCATAGCTGGGTATGTAACGTTTCAGACGATCTTTGCATTGCCGATTGTTCGTAACACCGACAGCATCTTCAAAATGCAACAGCAGCCACAATTCAAAGCAGGGATTGCTGACCGCAAGACCATACTGCTCGTTTGCAACCGCCCATTCATGCAGTTGGGCAAGTTGTTCTTCTGTCCACTGATCCCTGTCAACAACCAACCATGCGGCATCACCGGGTTTGAGGCGGTTGCCCTTGAGGTAGTGCTTCATGCGCCCTAATACATGCTTTGGGTCACTGTGGGTGCCTTTTACCCACTTGATTGTAATCGTGGTCGTTCTGCTGTTGAACAGTTCAAAATACTGCGGTTCTGTTGTGGTTCCCTCGGTAGCGAGCACGAATACCTTGCGATAATTGAGAAACGGAACCTTCCGTTCAAATTTTCTCCGTTTGCTCATTACGCAGCCTCACCTTCGGAATGCTTTTCCACGGTGGAGCGCAAGGTTCCCATCAGGATTCGGGGAACACCGCCGAGCCGTCCCTGAAGGTAGCTTTTGCGGATATCCTTATCATTGCGGACGTCTTTATACTCGCTAAATGAGATGAGCGTCGAACTGCCGGTCCTGTCACGCTCGGCAACCCACATTTCATCACGACGCAACAGTTCCTGATCCATCAGTAGTACGTCATGAGTGGTAAAAAGCAGTTGAGAACGACATTCCGGTCCGCAGGTAAAGAGATACGCTTCAAGAAGTCTGCGTGTCAGAAGTGTATGCAAGCTACGATCAAGCTCGTCAATGATAAATACTTTGTCGTTGGACTCCGTTGAAAGGTCAAGAAATGCCGGAAGCAGGTCAATGGTCCGCTGGGTTCCATCTGACTCATTTTGCATATCAAACTTGACATCTTGCCCCTTGCTATCTTTGTGAAAACTAACCAGTTTTTTTGCCTTCAACTCTCCATGCTGGCGTGTCACCAAAAAACGGTCGTTAACCGGTTCAGCAATAAGTCTAACTGTCATACCTTCTTTTAGCTCAGCTTGCAGATCTGCTCGAATTACATCGGGGAATGGAATGTTTTCGAAAGGAAGATCTTCACTGCCAAGTGACTCTATTCCCGTATCAAGCATCGAAAGCATTGAGTTCATGGTGTTGTATAGAGGGTGTTCTTCCTGGAGGAACTGTTCAAAAGGCGCAAACCGGGAATCAGGGGCAATGAGAGTCAGATTGTGCTTGAACCAGTTGTATACTGGCCTAAAGTTATTAACCTTTTGGTTGGTAGCGTTGGTTAGAAAAAGCTGGTTTTCGCGAGTTCCTTTGAACGCAAAATGAAGGAATTGGTCCTTGTCCAAGGTGCTATGGAAGGTAATAGTATCATTAGTGCGTGTATAAAGCGGTTTCTCGGTAGTTTTTAGTATTTCGACCAACTTCTCTTCTGTTACTCGTTGGCGAGTAACAGCAAAGCTAAACTCAAAGCACTTGTCATTGATGAGCAATTCAAATTTAAATTTTGAAGGTAGTGAGTTGCATTCGGGCGCAAGTCGGAACGGCTCTGACTGGATCATGCTTTCAGGCTGCGTACCAGTTACAATAAAATGTTTGGCGAAATTCAGCGCCTTGAAAAAGTTGGTCTTGCCTGAAGCATTGCCGCCGTAGATGGCTGCTACCGGCAACAGTTTCATCCCGTAACCGGGGATGTCGGGCAACCTGTCGCTATGCTGTTTTTCCCTGCCGGCAACCATGGACAGGGTTGATTGCTCTCGAAATGACCGCCAGTTTTCGACAGAGAATGAAATAATCATGTGGCACCACCCGGAGATTTAGTCTCTTGATAAAACAGAAATCAACAATACTATAGCACAAAATACAGCACTTCAAGAGAAAATATCACCCAAACAGCAAATTATTCTTCCCCAGCATCCAATCCCGGAATTTTCTTCAATGCATCGCCAAACAGAAGGTAGTTGAATTTCACTCCATTATCCAGATCAATGGCAATCTGTTTTGTCGCCAGCGGATAGAGAGTCTCCCGCTCGTATACTTCCAGCTCATCGATGACCTTGCGCAGTTTTTCGAGATTCTTGAGCGCGTCTGTTTTCTCACGAGGGTTGGCGGAGCCGCTGATGCTAACCTGTTCAAGATGTTCTTTGCGGGCGGATAGCTTGGTGCGGAACTCGCGCAGGTAGTCGTTGAGTACCACGCTGGCAGTATCGGGACGGTAGCGGTGCATGTAGATTAAGGCGTTGAAACTCCCTTTGGGGCTGGAGAAGAGCCAGTAGATGGGGCGCTTTTTGTACCGTTTCAGGTGGTCGGGATAGAAGTCCTTGAGGAAATAATCTCTGATCTCTTGCCGCTTCCCTTTTTTGCCCAGTGCTTCCTCTATGAATCTGAGGTTCTCTTCGTAATGCTCTTCGCCGAAAGTAACTTTCAGAAATTTGCGAAAGCGTTCGGTGATGTCATCGATAAACCAACCTTCGTCAAGGATAGGGATGACGTTGTCTTCGTCAGGCTCAAATGTTGGATCTGGCACTCTGGCAAGGTAATCTTCAACCGTTTCTCCCTGGTTGGCCAGGATCAGTCCCGGCTTGTCGAGAGAGTAGCGGCCAAACATGCAACCGACAGCGTAGCTGATGAACTCTTTCATGGTGTCAGCAAGGAGCAGGGCTTCTAACTCTTCTTCGCTCTTATCGCCGCCATAACGGTAATGAGGGTTGCAGGTCAGGGTGATTTCGTTAAGCATCACCTCAGGAGTCAGCTCATCTTGCAGGCCGTATGCGTCAATGAAGATGCGGTTGTTTTCTTCCTCCAGTCGCTGCACCTCTAATGTTATATCCCGCCAGTGTGCGCGAAGCTTCTGGTATGTGGGTTTAAGGCTCTGCTGGCGATTATCAGAATTCAGCAAAGGTAGTCCGGTAAAGTCCCAGGAGGTTTCGTAAGAATCCCAGTCTCTTTTTGAAATCCCGACTAGGTCGAATTTCTGTATTGAGTTGCTCTGGGGAGACAAGGTCGATGGGCATTTATATGGAACTCGCGCAAGGTCGCCAACTTGAAAAGTTGAAGTCGGATTTACGCATTTCATGAATGCTGGCATTAGCTTGCTGCAAAGGAGTGAAAGGATGACATTAATGCTTCCATCGGAATTTGGAATGCCAGATGATCCCTTTACATCAAAAAGAAACCCCTTTGGAGAGTATCTGGCCGCAAATGAATTAGTGGTTATATCAGACCATGTAATGCACTCTTGAAACATGCAGTCGAGGTTCTGGATATACCTCGACCAATGCTTGCCAGCATTTCTTTCTGTGGCGAACTCCTTTAACTCATATCCATCATTTTCCCAGTTAAGGATAAAGAATTGGTTTCCGTACCATTTCCGGTATGAACCGCCTTTGTTATAAGGGAACCATTTATGAGATAACTCCTTTGCCGATTCAATAGAATCACATGAGAAGGAAATTTTTTGAAATACAACTTCAAACCATTGACGCAAAAACCTATCGTTATCTCCCGTGTTAAGCCCAACTGCCGGTTTGAACACATTCTTGATCGCAGGGAGGATCTGGAAATTGCGCCGAAACGATGGAGATAACCAATAAGCTATTGGTGCTCCTGATATAGCTTCAAAATTCTTAACTGAAGCCGAGTAGATTGGCCTTCTACCAGACGCAGACTCAAGCAGAAGCTCCATCTTTTCTTTTTCCGTGTTTCCATCTTTTAAGTCAATAAATTGTCCGCAAAGGCTAGGATTAACAGAATTATGAAGGACAAAGGCTGTCGTAGAAACTACTTCGCCACCGATGCTGTCGAATGCGTTGGTCCCGAGGTGTCCCATATTTTGGATTGGAGATTTTTCAAGAATCTTTATCCTTAATTTTTCATGTCGAGAGAGGAACATCCAACTTTGCATTGTTATCATAGCAACCGAGCCAAGCTTTCTAGCAAGCTCCAAATTACGCTCAATGAACATGGCAAATAAGTCAGACTTACTATCTGGGTAGTTGTCCTTTACCCATGCCGTTAATCGACCATTCATCCCCTTACCACCCATATACGGCGGATTGGCAACAACCACATGGTATTTGGGGCTAAGATAATCAGCCTGCTTCAGTGCCAAGAGCACCCGCTCATGGGTATTTTGCAGGAACAGATCGGATGTCAGATTTTTCTCCTCAACTTTTCGCAGTATGCTTGCAGCATCGGCATACTCCGGTCTGATGAGTGAACCGAAGTTATCCGCCTCGCGGAACTGGTGCAGCATGGTCTGGAGATTGACCGTGAACAGATCGCTACCAACTGCATCCATGTAATTCTTCAGTTCGCCATCTTCAAAAAGTATGTTCTGTAGAACACAGATGTTTGGCTGAATTGGATTGCGGAAGAAACGGCGATGGTTGCTCTTTTCATCCTTAGGATTGCCATTAACAGCTTTCATGGTAAGAGCAAAAGCCGCCAACTCACCAGCCCGCTCATCAATCTCGATGCCGAACAGATTATTCTCAAGAATCAGGCGTGGAATGTCGTTGGCATCGTACCCTTCCTCTTCGTAGATCGCATAGAGAATGTCATAGGAATAGGTCAGCATGTGCCCCGAGCCGCAGGCAGGGTCACACAGCTTGATCTCTTCCGGCTTGCTGATCCGCAGAAAATCCGTCTCTGGCGTTTCCGGCTTGATGTAGTAATCCATTAGCTTAATCAGAGGGGAGTTTGGCCGGTTGAGCATCCATAGGCGACCGAGGGAGTTTTCCACCAGATAACGGACAATCCAGTGGGGGGTAAAAAGCTGGGTTGCAGCGGGAATATTCTCCGGCGTGATTTTCTTGTTCTTCTTCAGCCCCTCAAAGACCTCATCCTTTTTCTCGGAGATATAAAACTGGTACAACCAGCCGATAACCTCGACATCCCGGCAGACATCAGGTGTCATGGCTTCGCGGGTATAGGCCAGGATTGAATTGCCGGAGAGCAGGTCGTCGGGCATCAGCAGTTCGGTATAATCGGCAATTTTTTCGAACATGAACGGCATGGAGCGGTTGTAGTAGTTGCAGGCTGCAACGACAAGCAGCTGATATGCCTCCTGTTGCGGATCACGACTTGTAATGGAGCCGTTCAGCAGATTGAAGACCTTTTGTCGTGCGGCATCCGGCATCAGGTTTTCATCAATATGCCCCATCTTGGCTTCAGCCAGGATTTCTGGCTGGAACTGTCCAGGGTCTGCTGGAGAAATAATGTTGACGCGGTTGTATCGGTTCACATCCATAAAGCGCAGGGCGCAAAAACGATTGAACCAGATGTAGGCGACCTTTTCGATGACACGATCCTGTGATGTCGCCCGTATCTGTCGCTCAAGCTCATCAACAGCTTTCGAATTTTCACGTCGTGCCTGGCTGTCGGTCGCCAGGACGAACTTCATTTTTACGGCAACCTGCTCGATCAAACTGCGCCGGGCGTACTGGGCGAATCGCTTTAATTTAAGTGTTTCCATCGTTAGCCTCCCACACTCAAACGCCGGACTGAATTTGCACCGAACTGTTTTTTGTACTGATCCAGATTCAAAATTGCGCAGCCAGCTGCACAGGGTGCGGACCAATCTGTATGTGTGATAGGCAGGGACCGTTTCAGTTCATCCTGTTTTGCCAGCAACAAAGCTGGCTCCAGGCTGGCCATAGAGATCAATACAACGTAGTGGATGGGTTTTGTGGCTTTCCCGCTGAGCGTCCGAAACCATGAACTGTCCCTGTACTTCCCAGCTAAGTCAGGTATGAGGTTTCCGGTTAGCAGCTTTGTTTTGAACGCTTCTGGATTAGCTGCCCTGGGCATATCAGGATCTTTGACTTCGAGAAATATAAAACGGTCATCAAACTCAGCAATGAAGTCCACTCTCTTAATAGTGCTGGGATTGTGCAAGGCATCATCATCAAAGATGATCGCTTCCATGGCCGAGCTAAAGTCAAACTCCAAGTCATTCTCAACTAAAACTGTCATCAAGCACCTCCCAAAGAGCGCTTGATCTCTTCATCGTAAAGATCGCTGAATGTATTAGCGATCGCATTGCAATTCAGCTGTCGATAATCATCTGCAGACTGAACATGCACCTCCCCATTTTCCCTTGAAAGCGCATGGAATCTGATGTGATCACCTGCCTTAGTGTTGGCGAGGAGATCAAGCCACTTGAGCAGCACATAGTCGTGGGTCGCCAGAATGATCTGCTGGCCGCCTCGTGTCAGCTCCAGCATTGTCTGCACAAGCAGTTTCATTAGCTGTGGGTTTAAATTTGACTCCGGTTCATCCCAGAACAACGAGCCTGAAACACCAGGAACAAGGGAACAATTTTGCAGTAGTCTTTGTAATACACCGAATTTACGAAACCCTTCCGCCATCATACTGGGGCTGAACACATCTTGTCTTTGCGGCGAAAAATAGGTCAGCTTGCCATCCTTGGCCTTTCCGTCGGCATATTCAATGTAGGTGCCAGGTTGGAACGACATTTCACCGGCATCCAGAGAAAATCGTCCTTCCATTTTGTTCACCAAGCTTTCGAGCAACCACTCTTCTTTTTCTCGTGGCTCCTGGTCAGCGCCATTGAGAAGTTTGGAAGCAAGATCAAAATAGGTTTCATCGAAAATGAGTTTCAGAATACTCGTATCCATCTCGACGTTTCCGAAACCTCTCAGAAATGTCAGGAGTTCCTTCGTGGGAATGAAAATAGGATTCCAGCTATAGCGTTCGTAATCACTATTCTCTTCTACAGTGACTGATCTTGAATTTGAGCGGAATTTCAGTGCGATTTCTTTGTCGGAAACAAAGCTGGCTCGCATCCAGGCATCTTCAGCCACACCTATCTTGCGCATTCTTCCAAGCTTCCGATCAGGAGGGAGAAAAACATTGATCAGCTTATTCGTTACGGCTTCGCTTATTTCTTTATCCGACACTTCTTTTTGGCTATTCAGGCCATTATTTGCCGAGCAAAGAGCGTAAGCAGCCTTCAATAAATGGCTTTTGCCAGTACCGTTTTCACCAATGATCACATTGATCTTGGATGAAAAGTCGATGGACAAGTCTTTGAAGACTGTGAAGTTCTTCAAAGTCAGTTTTGTGATCATATTTGAATCCTCTTCCCGTCACGGATAGTATTGAGCATTGCTTCACGAACCGAAGCGAGATAACGATCGACATCGGTCTCATCGGCCAGCCAGGCTTTTTCGAACGAGACCTGAATTGAGCGGCTGGTAACGTATTCAACCACTGGTTCTGCAACACCGGTTGGTTGTTGTCCGCTCGTGGCAGTATCCCCGCCTGCCGGGCTGTCTTGTTGCGACAGGGAGTTTACCTGACCCAGAATCCGCTGATACTCATCTTCCTCGCATCTTCTCCGGGTATCACGGATTACGGCAATGATTGTCTGCCGGGCAAGACCTTGCAGGAATCTGTCAAGCGGTAGCGTTAGCTGTCCTTGCTGTTCCGCCTTCAGGCTGGAGAATTCAGGCATTGCCGCCAGGCGCTCTCTGAGCGTGGTGATGGAATGCAGGGCGATATTCTTCTCTGAATCAAGCTGTGCATCAATCCGGGCTTTCAGTGAATCAACCAGAGATTTCGCCTGCTGCATCCGGTTGTTTTTATAGCAGCCGGGATCTTCGAGAATGCTCTGTATCTGCGCTGCTTCATCCCCCTCGACATAAGGAAAGTTTGGCTCCTGTGCCTGGATGAATGCCTTGGCTTCGTCATAAAGACCCTTTTGTGGCCCGCTCATGAACCGCCGTACAGGATCAAGAGTCTTCTCCTTGAGATCAAGGAAGGAATCCGCCTGACGGCTGAACTCAGTGAGATAATAGGTGTACGGTTTGCCGGTTATTTCCTGAATGGTTTTGATCGGTTCATCAAGAACCGTGAGAAACGGATATTGAGCCTTCTGGGCAACCAGCGGGGTAAGCGAGTGAAAGAGATCCAGGAACTTTTGTGCCGTCTCTTTGCCAAGTGCCTTGGCCTCATTGCTTGTGGGCGGGGTATCAAAGAAATCCTCAAAGAACTCTTTCAACTGCCGCACCTGAGAGGCGGTAAAATCTATCTGCGGTTCGAGGATGACATTCCCGTGGCCGTGGGTATTGCGCAGCGCTCTTTCCAGGTCGGCATCTTCCAGCGGGTTGCTGTCGGAGCGAACTTCGATTTTGCCACGGGCGCACAATTTAGCCAACGTGCAGAGAATGGCGGCAAAATACCAGCCATAGGGCTTACGCTCAAATTTTTCCACCAGACTCTTGAGGGTCGTCCTGACACCGCTACGATTGTTTCCGAGAATGAAGGCGAGCATCTCCTGCTCTGATTCAGACATAACGGTCGTGTCATTGCCGAACAGGCTATCTTCCGACTGGCGAAGACACCGCTGGATATCATTTTCGCTATAATTAATCCCCCGGAGCATCCGCAGGTTGGGGTAGGTTCTCTGGATCAGTTCATGGAATCCCCTGACAATTTTGGTTTGGGCATCTTCTCCAGACAATTCGATGTCACTTCCCATGATGATCAGCTTGGCCTTGCCGATCAGCTTTTGGGCAAGCTGCTGCAATTCTCCATACCGTTCACGGTTCAGAAAGCCTTTGTCCGTAAGGATACGTTTGACGTTTTCCTTTTGGGTGATCGACATGTTCTGCTGGATGTATTTACCGGTACGTTTATACATGAGCAGGTCTCGAACCAGCCGGTCATCCGCTGGCATGCTGATGACCAGTTCGTCACGTCCCATTGACTGCATACGCAGGATATCTTCGTTGCCGGAATGTTCGTGGAAGGGGGAGATAATGTGAATTGCCAGCTCATATTCCCGGCCATGTAGCCGGTCGTCCAGCTTCCGCGTGAAGGAATAGTCCTGGCCGTTTTCATCATAGCGGATTTTTCTATTTTTGATGATGCCGTCGAAGATTATCTTTGCCAGTTCATCGGCAACATCTGATGACTCAACTTCAGTATTCTTGATCTCCTGCTCGACATCTTTTTCATCTTCCGTCAGAAATTCATACTGCTCGCCGTTTCGTTGGATATAGCTCTGCTGCTCCAACAGATTCAGGGCATCTTCGATATTCTTTTTCAGATCGGCTATGTCCTGGTCAAAGTTTTCCAACATCAGAACGCACAGGTTACGGATGGTCGCTTTGAACTCACGGACATATTTGACCAGAAACAATGACTTCAGAATTTTTACTGCATAGGGGTTGTTGAGATTCTGTTCAGCTACCCGGATGGAGGTTTGAATCTGTGTCTTGAGTGCAGTCCTGATCCCCTCGAACATCAGGTCAAAAGTAGCCAGTTGACCGATCTGATGATCTGATATCTGGACGGCAACCTGCTGGAAAACTCCCAGCATGGAACGCTCACCAACAGAGGTATGCTTACCTTCAAAGGCATTGTGCAGGGAAAGCGCCTGAATCGCGGTCTGAAACAGGGTGAATTGATACGGAATAAACGGGTAGCAGTGGATGAAATGGTCTTTACCCTGAAAGTTCTTGTAAGTTTGGGAGCCGTCGCTGAAATCCAGCAGCGTTTTGAAGTTGTTGCATGCCGCATGGTAAGTTGTAGAAAGCTTTTCAACGCCCGCCTCATTTTTCAAAAGCAGACGTTTCTGGATCACCTCATCCACATTCGCGCCGGTAAGCTTCATCCGGTTTGCAAAACGAGCCTGAATCTTGGAAAAGTCATTCCCCTGCTTGGCGGTCATCTCGCCCACAACACTGTTCATGTCTTCCTGTGCAGTAACAATAATCCAGGCCCTGCCACGACTCTTTGTGGCAAGGCTCTCGGCAATGGTCTGAAGGTTGGTCATCAGTTTGACGTTGTCGGCAACGTACTGGCCCACTTCATCAACAAAAAAATTCAGGCGAAAATCTGCCCCCTGTCTCTCGATATAGGCATTTACCTGCTCGGCAAAGTCTTCAATTGAGACCTTGTACTGACTGCGGTATTTGTCGAGAATTCCGGTAGCAGCTTCCTTTTTCTCACCTGCCGCACGGAAGTAGGCTTCGGCGATATTGACCGATTCCAGAAGCGCCTGTTCCCGCCCGGTGGTCCATTCCTTACCGGAGACCTCCTTATACGCCTGTTTGAATGCTGACAATATGCTCCGACTGTCAAGTTCACGTTCAAACTGAGCAATGTGTCCCTGTTTTCCGTAATACCCGCACATTTCATCAAAGACTTTGACGAAAACAGACAGGAGGGCATCAATCTGCGTCTTGCTGATAACATCTGCTTTCTGGTCTATGTTGAACAGGATGCTCTTGGAGGGTATCGCAACCGCCTTTTTCAAATCACCACGCAGGATTTCATTGTTCTGAAGCTCAGGCTTACGCAGGAACATGTCAAGAACAGTAGCGCCATCTATGGAGCGATTCTCCAGCAAGAGAGCCAGCATTTTTAACAGGTGTGACTTTCCCGATCCGAAGAAACCGGACAACCAGACACCATTTGCTCCCTCGTAATTGTTGTAGGCGTCGAGGAATGCTTCAAGGCGTTTAGTGACCTCGTTGGTCAAAACATATTCGTCAACCTCTATGCGGAGACTGGCTGCATCGTCAGCCTTGATGACACCTTCAATTGTCCTGTCTACCGGCTTGCTGAATATGGCACGCAATTCCATCAGAACTCCCTCGTATCAGATATCGCAGTGAAATATATTGAATGCCCGATAATACTTGTCGTCGTGCAATCTGCCAAAGAGGTCAAGCGAAGCGCCGTGTTCTAGTGAATGGGTATATGCCCCTGGAAAAAACATCACGGTCGGTTGATCTTTGGCAGTGCTTTGCAGATTATTCAGAACATTGTGGGAGCGGATATAGGGAAACACCTCGCCAACTCCGGTGATGAACATGACATCGAATTCCGTCTGTTGCATTCTTGCAGCAATTTCAGGTATGAGGTGAGCTTCAGGATCGAGAACACCTTGGAGCAGCTCCTTTATCTCATCCTTTGCAATTTCAGTTTCCATTTCAAGGATCTGATCCCAGATGCCACGGCGACGGAGCAGCTCAATTGATGTGTCGTAAAGATTAATTTCCAAGATCCGAACGCCACCCTGATTCAGCCGGTTTATGAGTTGTTTTTGAATACGTCCCATTTCAACGGCTTCTTCAGACTTGTAAGGGCAGATGAAGAAAGGAACTTCGTTGCCCAATCCCTGCCGTTTCAAAAATCTTTCACTGCTGATCAGCGCCAGCAGATGTTGAAATCGTTCCTGAATCGGCCTGTATTCCAAATCGGCGCTCATTGCAACAACTCCCTGATGTCTCTGTCTGATAATGGGAAGATCCTTAGATCATCCGGTGAATGACTGGCGACAGCACGAGCAACCTGCGCACTCAGGATCACAGGATTGATGGTGTTTGCTTTGGTCAATAAATCAGCCTCCCGCAGCATTCTAAAGACTACCTGACGAAGCTTGTTGCGAGTGGACTCGGTAAGCTGCTCCAGTTCATCATGCCATTCAGCCTTGGCATTGAAAAAGGCATCGTAATCCTCCGGACGAAGGTCGAGATTAATCTGAAGATACTTTTCTCTAATGATTTGAGAAGCAAACTCATAAACAAAACGATGCCTACGACAAATGCATACCCAAAGGATTTGTTGCTGTTCCTGAAGCGAACCCTCAACTAAAATATTCAGTTCTGCTTCATGTAACTCTTCGAGCCGCAAGCATATCTCACGACATACCCTTTTAGAGCTGCTGGCTGTGCGTGATTGAATAAGATTCTGATTCAGGGCCATATACCTGACTGCCTTCCAGTCTCCCCGCGTGAGGAATAACTCAGCAATCTCTACGGACTCCCGAAGTAAAAGTCCGCCAGCGGTAAAAGACATGTTGTAGGAAGCAGATATCATTATTGTAATCCAGTTGTTTGATGGATCAAATTTCAGATGTTACCGTTTCATTGGGATAAAGACGCCATCGGCGATCCAGCTTTACTCCCTTATAAGGTACAGAAGGGGAAAGTGGAACAGATACCGGACTTTTACTGCTTACATATTTTGCCAAGGCGTCGGCTAGTTTTATTACTCCGGCATGTTCAATTAAATATCCAAGTCGTTGCGACCACGCGATTGGCGACAGGCCAGCGATGCGAACCAGTTCTCTGGCATTCAAGGATTCAGCCAGTTCGGTCAAAACAGTTGCCGAATTATCAAGACCTCCTGCATGATGAGGGTAACCTGCAAGATCAAAAGCGGTGGCCTCAGGGCTTGAAACTTTCAAATATCCGCGAGGAGTTTTGAAATCCTGAGTAGGAATTGCAGAAACATTTTTCCGGGTGATGAAGTCGACCCGCACACTTCCGCAGGCGATTCCAGGACGAGATCGCTGTACCACAACTTGAAAAACTTGAGGGCGATGATGAGCAGCACCGTGGTGTTCTGCAGCGGTGAGTAGTCCGACATAGTAGGGCTCTTCCAGATGAGCCATCAAGGCAGGGACGAAGTGATTGGCGGGTAGGCATCCCAGGTTCCTGAATTCGGGGGTTACGATCACATAGAAACCACGAAACGGCATGGCAATCTCACCCTTGTGACGCAAACGACGCAGCGCCGCACGGGTAGCTATGACGCTGGTGCCTTGCGTCTGGGCCGCCTCCGCTCCAGTGAAACAATAAGTCCCCTGTGCAAGCAGATCATCAATGTAGTGCGAAATTGCCATGCGCATTTAGTACAGCAAATAAACATTAAAAGCAACAAGAACTGTTGTTTTTTTTGCTTAATTGTATAGCAAATGAGGTCTCATATTTTGATCGAAATTTGGAGAGTTCCCGAGATTAAAATGGAAGTTAAATCATCACAGAAAAAGAGGATTCCAGGGTCAGCCGGGAACGGTTGTATGAAGAGGTCTGAGTGGAGCCAATGACCACTGTCGCCTTGATACAAGGTGTCGTAGAGCTTCCTTGCCTGTATCTGTACACGCTTGAATGTTCCCCGACCCAAAAGAGGTTGCTGGGCAAAGCTTGTCGTTGGCAAAGTATCCAATCGACCGCCGTTACCTGAAGCTGAACCTGGCGATGAATTGAATTTTCTCACTCCATATTTTTCAATCTGAAAAAGTCAAGTTCGGCGATTTGCTTGAATTTGTCATGGATAGGCCCATGAAATTCACGTAGATATTTTGCAACCGCTTCGTTGCCGAGCATACTTTTCAGATATGCCTGCATAGATGTCATGTCGATCATTGCTGTACCATACTGCTCCTTCAATGAGCCGATCTCCCTGGACAGGGCAAGACTCTCTTCCTCAAGACGCGCCTGGCGGGCCAGTATCGCCGGAGTCTCCTTTTTCGGCCTGCCTTTGTTGACAAGCTGATTCACCGGTGTTGCGTCCAGAAGGGCCTTGGCATAGCTGGAGGTAAACTTGTTCTGATCATTCATCAGCATGGCGGCGTTAATCTGCCGGGGCGCCTTCATTTTTTTCAACACCCTGAATACCGGTTCCGGCACAACCTTATCCTTCAGCAGATCGACAGCCTCAGGGCAGATGCCCTCAAGCAGACACTTCTTGTTCCTGATGGTGCTGATATCAAGGTTCAAGGCCCTGGCGAGTTTTTCTTCCGAAACTCCTGACTGTATGGCCTTCATTATCATGCGGTGTTCCTGAATTGCTGAAAGCCGATTGATGTACTTGTTGTAGGTATAGGTCTCGTCATCGGTGGAAATCAGGCAGGAGACCCGTTCCACTCCCAGTTCCTTCAAGGCCATGATCCGCAGATGACCATCGAGCAGGAGATAGCCTTTTCCTTTCTTGATTGGAGCGACCACAGGGGCTTCGATAAGTCCCACCTCCCGGATGGAGGAAAGGACCTGGCCATACTTTCTGCATTTCATTGCATAGATGGAAATGCTTTTGGTTGTGAGCAACTCCTCCACGGCAAGTTCGATCAGTTTTTCCTGGAATCCCTGCTTTATTATATTTGCCATCGCCGCTACCTTTTCAGAAGATCCGTTACATGCAGAGGTATTTCATTCATGCCGACGGCCTTCAGCTGATTGGTGAAATGGACATCATTCAATAACTGGCGCAGAGCCATGGCCGTATAGTCCAGGACATCCTTGATATAGTTAGACTGGGCCAGAAGCCGTTTCTTCTCTCGGGCGCCATTCTCATAGGCTGCAATCAGATCTTCCGCTGAAACTTTCGCATTATCACGATGTGGAGCTGAAAGTCCTTTGCCGTAATGTTTCCGCCTGGAGATTATTTTTTGCAAAACGACCAGCTTCTTCCCGGTCAAGGCCCCTGATTCATAGGCTTCCGTCAGGGCAGTCTGTACGGCGGTGTCATCTTCCGCTGCGATTTTCAGTGCCTGGTATAACGGGATTCGCCCCTTTTCCACGGCGTTGACCAGATATTCTTCCCCCTCTTCGAGCAGACGGATGATGCCGCGAATATAGTCTTTGCCAAGGTTGGTCTTGGCAGCGATGGCATCGTCCGCGTACCCCTGGCCTTTCAGATACTTGATACTCTGCAGGAGTTCCAGGGCACTGTTGTTGCGTCGGGCGATATTCTCCACCAAGCTCATGATGTGCGCATCTTCTTCGCTTACTTCGCGAATGACAGCGGGGATCTCAGTTTCCCCGGCGGCAACGAAGGCCTCGATCCTCCCCTGTCCGCACACGAGGTCATATTTCTTGCCGTTTTTTGTATCTTTCCGGGGAGCGACCGTGATGGGCCTTTTCAGGCCGATGCTCCGAATGTTCTGCCGGATTTCTTCGGCAATGATCTGATTGCGCACCCGCGGATTCAGGATGTGAATATCTTCAATGGGAATAAGCGCTATGGCCCCATGCTCCATGGTGCACCGCCTTGTCGAGAGAGATGTTGACGCTCAGCTTCAGCAAGTAATCCAATGTGTCGGTACGAAAGCCGTCCAGAAATCCCGCGTTCTCATCCGACAGCTTCAACTGCCCGTCCGAAAATTCCAACGCGGGCAGGATGTAGTAATCCTGGATCGCTTCATTACGAACATCCATGCGTACTGCTACGGTTACGTCGGGACGGAGACCGCTGTCGAAACGGATTTTCCAACGCCTGGTTCCGGAAGGCGTGGTGAAGCAGCGGCTGATGACGACGGAAATGAACAGATTGTGGTTCAATTCCAGCAGGCAGCTTTCTGGGTCGATAGGAATCTTCCTGCCGCAGAGGTTTTCAATATCGCGAACGACATCGGCCACGATCTCGGCATGAAGGAAGCGCAGCCGCTGGTTGATGGCAACATACTGATAGTCGCGCTTCGGGGTATACCCGATCATCTGATAGACCCGCAGCAGGCCGCCAAAACGATTGCTGATCAGACTGCTGGGTGGCAGAAAGTCAGCCTCATCAATGATCAGCGCGGAAAGGCGACCCTGGCTGGCGTATAAATCCCGCAGTCCCTGCAACAGCTCTTCGTCAGTTGCCTTCTTGTTTCGTTCCCGGTAGATTCCCTGGACGGTGTAGAAACGCTCCATGTCGACTACGGGCTCGAAGGCGTGATCCTTACGGACCCACTCGCTTTCCGGATTCGGCTTGGCTCTGCTCTTCATCTTGCCCGATGTGCGGTTGAACAGGTTGTTGCCAACATATTTCTCATTGGTCAGCACCTCGCACACAGTTCCGCGCGACCAGGGGCGACCGAAATGGGTATTCACGCCCCGTGCGTTCAACTGTGCCGCAATGTCAGTTTCGCTGTTCCCGGCGATGAACTGGTCATAAATCCAGAGCACCGTCCGGCATTCCTCATCCGGCCCCGGCATCAGGATCACCCGCTCGGTGAGCAGGCTTTTCCGCTGCCCCATCGCCAGTTCCTGCTTGGGTCTTCCTGCCTCGTCCAACAGCATGCGCCGTAGCCCGAATCCCGCCACACCTCCCTGCCGGAATCCTTTTGACACCAGGTTGCATTGTCCCGCCCATACTTTCTGAGAGAGCTGGCGGCAATAGTCGCTGGCGCTTTCATCACGCAGCAGGGTCATAATTCGGTCGGCAAGGTTGCTGGTCAGCGTCACCGGCTTTTCGCAGGACTGGCAGACGACGTTTCTGCGTTCCAGCCTCATCCGGTGATACTCAGCCTCGCGGCTGTCTACAAACCGTCCCCAACGGCTTTCATCCAGGTACAGGACAATGTTGTATCCGTTTCGCCCCTGTTCCACATCATCAATCAAGGTTTGAAACTGTTCCCGCTTTTCAGTGTTGATCCCGCTGACACCCAGGTCAGCGTAGGTTTTGATAATTTCAATGCCGTATTCTGCGGCATAGGCTCGTATTGCCCGCTCCTGATTTTCCGGCGACTCAACCTGCAACTCTGTGGACATGCGGATATACATCGCACCCTTAAGGCGCAGGCTTTTGATATCAGCCGGTGTATATGCCGTTCCCGCTTGGTGCATTTCCGGATATCTCCTTAATTACACATCAGAATAATCCGGTAATACTTTCAACCAACTAGGGGCGTATGTCTACAAAGATTCTGTGGCAGATTTGCCACAAAAATGAACTCAACAATGGTGACCTGACGAGATATATTGTGAAGTTGCTACGGAAGCGGAAGATCACAACGAAGCAGGCGGCGCGCGACCTCAACATCCCTGTCGAACGCGCACGGAACTGGTATTACAAGGACACGGGCATGACTGCTCTCGATCTGCTGAGGATGATGCAGGAGTATGAGTTTGTCAGGCAGGCGATTGAAGGGTCATTGAGGTTTGAAGGCAGCTGAGATGATCCGCTGGCAGAGAAGGTATGCTACCACTCGCTTGGTTACTTGAATCTGTGAGAGCTACTTGGCTGTAGGGGTACTGACCAGCACTTCAAGATGCTTTGCCCATTTAAGCAGCCATTTCTTTTTCTCTTTGTCGTACTTGTTGCGATTGTAGACGCCGATCACGCCTTTTTTTACATGGTTCAGGATGGCATCGATAATTTCATCCGGACAACCGAGTTCCGACAGTTTGGTGGCAGCCGTGCGGCGCAGATCGTGAGGTGTCCAGCGGGGCAGCCCGAGGTATTGCTGCCGGGTGATCTTGCCTTCCTTGTCTTTGGGCTGCTTGGTGAGAACATGCGAGAGAGCAGGGCGGCCGATTGGTGACTCCAGATCTGGAGACGGAAAATACCAGGGGCAGATCAGTTTCGGCAGAAGTCGTTGCGCCAGAGGTGTTAGATAGACCCTGTGCTCCTCTTTGTTCTTTGCCCGCTCTTTGGGGATGGTCCACCATTCTTTGTCAACTTCCGACTTGGCCATTCCAGCCACTTCGCCAGGCCGTTGAGCGGTAACTAGTATCAATAGTAAGCCATTTCGAGCAATCAGGCTTCCGATACTGTCTTTGTCGGACAGAGTGTTCCAGATGATTTTTATTTCGTTATCCGACAAAACCCGCTCTCTTGAATTAGGGGTAACATCGGGGATGGCAGCCGATACTCCGGCAAAAGGATTGAAGTCCACAAGTTCACGATGCAGGGCATAGGTGAACATGGCTCTTGCGTGTTTGAGGACGCCAAGGGCCTGGGCCTTGGCCCGGGAGGCGACATCCTCTACCAGCAAGATGGCATCGCGTCGGCGGATGCTCCCAACCTGGCGATCTTCCCAGTTTTTCAGTACATCGTTCTTCAATGTCAGACTGGCGGTTTTGAGATATGTCTTGGCAGCAGACTTTTCCAGATGCTCCAGATAGTCTTTAACCAGATCTTTCACGGTATGCTGTTCGGGTTCGACAACAACGGGTGGAGGAGATTGCGGGTCTACACCTTTACTGACCTGGTTGGCGGCGGCACGGAATTTTTCCCGAGCTTCTGACAATGTCGTTGCTGGATAGTGCCCCAGGTTGAATCGTCGGCGCTTGCCTGCAAGTGTGTAGATATACTGGAAAGTCTTGCATCCGGTCGGGAGAACGCGTATTGTGAAGCCGTGACTTTCGCGGATGCAGTATTCTTTCTCCCTTGGTTTGAGGGATTGGATGTACCGGTCAGTAAACTTCATGGAACCTCTGTGGAACCTCCGGCATGCTGATAATGATAGAAACATGCTGCTACAAACGTAAATAAGAATAGCATACTTAATTGCGTAAGTAAATGATATTACAAATGAATGTGTTATCTATTGATATGAATAGGAATCTATGTTAAAGTGAATTTCCCTTACTCCTAAGGAAGGGGCCGGTCGTTCGAATCGACTCGGGGACGCCAATAAAATCAAGGGGTTATGCTGCTAAGCGTAATCCCTTTTTTAGTAAAGTAACCTTTGGGGTAACCTTTATTCATCGTATTGTGTATGCACATATGGCCGCCCACTCCCTATTGCGGCTCGCTTTGTCGCCTTTGGCCTTCTCGCTTCGCTCGCTTTGGTGTGACGGGGTGGCGAATCTTCTCGGAACAACGAGGCGGAAGAGGGGAGGGTTCTCTCCCTTCTCCTTAATCCTCATGGACAACATGATCGTAATCCCTCATCGCCAGGACCGCAGACCTCTTTGAGGGTGTGGAGCTGGCACCCGTCGGTTCCGATGATGATGACCTGGAAAATGCAGGTCGCCGAATGAATTTCGAACTCAGTGAAAGGATTTGTGGTAAATTGCCGAAAAGTGAGAAAAGCTCATGAAGGAACAACCGTGAAAATCGAATATCCGGCTATCATTACCCCGGCGGGAGAGGGGGGCTTTTTGGTGGATTTCCCTGATTTTGGGGGAGAAGTCTTTACCGAAGGCGACACCCTTGAAGAAGCCCTCTCAAATGCCTCAGAAGTCCTCAATCTCGTCCTGGAGGAGAGGTTAGAGGCAGGGAAACCGATCCCGAGCCCCGGCCGCCGGATCGACGGCCCTGATGTTCATATGATCTCGTCTTGCGACAAAAGCACCACTTTACTTGCGATGTATCGTACGATACAGAAGTCGAATCCCTGAAAGGGATTTGCTTAACGTTGCGGGATTGACTGTAAAGCTAATTTTAACAGCATGTTACGCGTTTATTGATACCAATAATACGGTTGTTTTGTTCGGAGTCCGACCGGTTACCAGCTCGCGGATTCCAGTCCGATGAGAGCATTTTTCTGGCGACAAACCGTCATAAAGTTGCCGTATTTTTGGAAGGAAAAATGCCGCAACATACTGGTACGATTAGTATTTGACTGAAGCAGGCGCCGTATCTTTAGCACCAAAACAGTCGTAACATACCTTTGACGGGAGAATCCTACTGCCGTGACGCTCAAAGCTCAAACCGGGGGATTATTCTTGGGGGGTGTCGGTAATGCGCTGCATCAGACCGCTCCAGGCTTATCAACCTCCTTGATCGCCTCTTCAACCTCCTCCTGGAACCACTTATCATGATCTGCGGCGCCACTTCTCTCAAACCCTTGTAATACCTCATCCATGTCGAGAATCGGCTCTTTCAGTGCCAGCCGCATATGTTTAAGGTCGTTTTTTAGCTCGAGGATTGTTTCCCCGCGAGGATTCATAGGGTCTTTACTGATGAAAAGGGATATTGCCCTGTTCATCATAGTAGACTTCATAGATCGCGTATGCTGTCCCTTCCGGATGCTCCTGCTTGATCACACGATAGTTCCAGGTCATCTTGTTCCCCTGGCTCTTCACTTTGCCGGCTTGTCAGGCTGCTAATCTGATTTCAGCTATGATTTTATCAAACGGAGCCGCGACTAGACCTGATTCAGTTTCCTCGACAAGACCAATTCGCTCAAGGATTTGAATGTCTTGGTGAACATTCTTGTAATCCCTGTGCAGGGTTTTCGCCAGCGCCCGAATTGCCAAGGGTCCGCTTTCATGGAGGACCGAAAGCACTTCCATTCTCCTCGGGGTAAGAACTTGAACGAGAGCTTTTAGATTCTCGAACGAAACGCGCTCTACAGGAGTCCTGGGAGCTTTCCCGCGTTCAGCGTCCTTCCAGACCTGGCTAAACTCTTTTCCAAGTTCTTCAAGACTATGGCTTTTTATCTCGATCCTGAAATCTCTGTTCATAATCTTACCTCTTCTCTCTTTTGCCTTCCTGTATGTCGCGGATAAAATCTGAAATCAAGGTATCTATATCCACGAAGTGGTAAGGCTCCTCAGTGCCTCTAAAATGGCGATGATCGCCTTTACCTTGTTCATTGTCATACCGCACAATTAACGTCCCGTCTGCGTATCCGCAGTGTAGGCTATATTTCAAGCCGTGGGGCCGTTCTGTCGTTGGCTTCGGCAACTGCCAAATCGTCATTTCGACAACTGTTCCGTCTGGATAGGTATGTTTTCGCTTATGAAGCAATTTCGCAGGTGACATGATGGTGTATTATACCACCAGGCAAAGGGAAGGCAATGAGAAATGAATCCTGCCTTTCCGTCCGTACAGGGGAGGCGATGACGGCCGCCCGCACTCCGGCAAATATTCCGGGCATCATATTTGCTTAAGTAGTTGAAAACCTTGGAGGCCGCCATGGAAGGCACAACGGAAAACATATTCGACCGGCTCAACGCGGCCCGCACGCTCATGGCCGAGGTTGCCGAGCTGCCGACAGTTCCCGCCGTGGTACTGCGGATCGCCGGCAAGCTCGACGATCCGGAGGTGTCGATCGACGAAATAACCGATCTTCTTCTCCAGGATCAAGTTTTGACAGCTCGGGTGCTGAGGCTCGTCAATTCGTCGTATTATTGCCCCTTGAAGCACCTGGACGAACTGCGGGAGGCTGTTATCTACCTCGGCCTCGATCATCTCAAGGAGGTGGTCTTTACCTGTGCGGTCGTTGATCTCTTCAGGACCGGGAAAGAAGGCTTCAGCCGCTCCATCCTCTGGAGCCACGCCCTCGGCGTGGCTAAGGTGGCAAAGATCATCGCTGAACGGCTCGGCTATCCCGAGGCCTTTAACGTCTACCTCGCGGGCCTTCTTCACGACGTGGGAGCAGTCTTCCTCAATTTCTTCCGAGGAAAGGACTTTCTGAGCTCCACCTACCTTGCGGAGACGGAAAGGGTACCCCTCCACGAGGCGGAACTAAGGCTTTTTGGCGCGTCACACTGCGAAATCGGCTATATCCTCGGCTGCCGGTGGCATCTCCACGACAGCATCACCGACGCCATTCTCTATCATCACAACCTCGATGCGGCTCCCCAGGAGCACGCCGCCGGCGTCGCCCTGGTAAGCCTTGCTGACTGGTTCTGTAACCGGCGCAAGCTCGGCTATGAAGGAATAAACGACAACGGAAATATCCGGGAAGAGTGGGAGACCCATGGGGCATGGGAGGTGCTGCGAGAAGCGGTGCCGATTCCGTGTGAGCCGGGGCCGCTCCTCGATGAGTTGAACAGTATCGTTGGGGATCTTAAAACCGCTACCGAAGAGCTCTACCCGGTTTAAGCATGCCGCCCACACCCAAACGGGCCAGCTTGCGGCTCACTCCGCCGCCTCTGGCCCTACTCGCTTCGCTCGCTTGGGTGTGGACGGGTATGGTGGTTTGCCGTATCCGCCCGGAACAACTGGATAAAATCAATAAGAGCGTGGGCGATAACCCGAACGGCTACACATCTTCACATGCTGTTAGCCACCCGTCATTCGGGTTATGGCCCACGTTCTTTTTCAGATTCGTTATAAATTCGGGCGGTTCTGAGTTTATCCCATCCTGATACTTGTCATCGCAGAGGAAGGAGATTCGGGTTATCGCCCACGGCAAAATGTCTTTTTGCCCAATATTCCAACACGTTGTAAGAGTTCCGAATGAGACAGAAAGGGGGGAGGGTTTCCCCTCCCTTCTCCTTAATCCTCATGGGGGAACATGATCGTCACGACCGGCTCTCCATCATCGCCCGGTCCGCAGACCACTTTGAACGTATGGAGCCGCCGCCTGCCGGTCCCGGTGATGATGACTTGGAAGATGCAGATTGCCGGATCAGGCCGCCGGATTACCCCCCGCTGGCTCATGTAGAGGATATCCCACACCACCCCCTGATAATCGTTGCCGTGCCGCTTATTGCTCACCGCCATCTCGACCAGCGCCCACACCGCCGCCGTGCATGCCACAGGGTAGCGGTAGATTCCGCACAGGTCAGGAAAGTTGCCGCTCAGGTCAACAAGCGTTCCGTCCGCGATGGCATCCGCCCTCGTGTAGATACTGATTACGTCCGCGTTTTCAAACATTCTTCTCTCCTTTCCCCGTTTTCCCAAGATTCGAGCCCCCGAATCAGGTGGATTAACATATTTTTTCGAGCTTTTTTTATTTCCGTTTTCCCTGAGTTCTCGCCCCTTTCACCCTCACGAGTAGGGGCGAAACGAAGGGGAAACGAAAATAGGCTCGAAAAAATACACCTTGTCCCTCGCCGCAGCGCAGCGGAGACCGCCGTAACGGAGCGTCAAGCGGCATGACAACGGGTTCTGGTTGGCGTGGCGCTTGATAAGCGGAGTGTGGCGGTCGAAGAGAAGTCAAGGCGGTGATGGGATCCACGAAGTGCAAGGCTTGCTCGACGACGGAGCCAAAGCGGAGACGTGGAGCCGCATTGAGAAAGGGGTTTGCTCGATGCCGAAACGAAGTGGAGGGATGGAGCGTGCTCTTGCCCCAGGGCCAGAACCGTGACCAATTACTTGCGTTGCCTTCCACTTGATGTTAGATTTGCGAGGTTTAATCCAAAGAGGAGACTCCCGGAGAAATCATGAGAATTGGTCTTGTATTCCGTCGATCTTGTTGGGGATTGGTTCTGATACTGGCAGCAGCATGGCCGGGGCTGGCAAGTGGGGAAGAAGTCCAGATTCCCAAATGCGAGGAAGCGTGGTGTTTTACGGTTGCTCAACCGCCTTCGGCCTGGCCTGCCGCTTACACCGGCAAAACGATTGAGGTTCAAGAATTTCCTCGAATCCTCATCGACATTCCCGCAGGCATCAAGAAGATAGTCCGATCTGATTCCGTGACCCTGATGGCGTATGACGGCAGGAAGGCCTTGTCTTTTTCAGAGCACAGGAAAGAGGACCATGCGGATTTTATGAAGGCTGTCGAAGGCACCAGCTATAAGCTGAACGACTTGATGCATGTCGTCTTCACAAAGACCCCAAAGGACAAAGAGCCCGAAGCTGTCGCAGACCAAACCTTCTGGCGGTTGGCAATGAGATTCAAATCGACATACATGAGTGAGTCTGGAACGAGGGTGTTTACCGGAAAGAAAGGCGCCGTAACGGTATATTACAAGAAGGAGTCAAAACCGATCCTCGGGAACCTGGAGAACACGGCGATAGTACTGAACGAAAAGAGCCCTAACGGCTTCTTGCAGATTTCAAGCACCAACATGCCATTCGATGAATTCACGAAGATAATCGGGACCATCCGTGAAAGGATGGTCAAATAGGGGGAGAACATGGCATTGAGCAGAGAAGAAGCCGATGACCTGCGGACAATACTGACGGCAATGTACGGAGATATGGCAAGCGATTGGAACATGAACGAGCAGGTTCTTGCCGTGTTGAACGAGATCGCCGAGAGAAACAAGGCATGCTCAGTGGCTATGGACTTCGTACCCCGCCCGTTAATGGGACGGCCAGACCTGAAATATATCCGTTCACAGCTCAAAGCCATTGCCCAACGGGTTGCAAAACGTAACACGTTCGGCTCTGGTACCTACTGGATTTGCAGCGAAATGACCAAGGCGCATTACAAGTTCAAGTTTGTGGAGGCATCACAATTCGGGGAAGGGTGGTAGCGGGGCGAAGTCCGCATTTCGATCCTCAGAATGGTGGGCATCCGCAAAGAAGCCGATTTACGAATGGCTCCGGTGGTAGGCCATAACCATCCGTAACCAGGTCGGCCCAAGCCGGTCTATCGCATCCAGCGGATGCTTGTAAGCTGTGGGAAGCCACTCAAGCCGGTTAAACAATAGCGCGGCGGCTATCGCTTCTCCGCAGGACAGTACACCAATGTTGCTTTCGTCGGTCTCGATCATGGCCACCAGCCGTTCGACCTCATTCATTGTGCCCCCTCAAATTGTGGGTTACTTTCTTGTACCGCAGCAATTAAGTCGTCAAGTCAATAGGTTGCGCGTTTTTTGGTGCTAAAAATACGGCCCTTTTATCTTTTTGCGACTTCAGGAACTTCTTGTCGGGAAAAAGGTTGCCCCCATGGAAGGTTTGATCGTCATTGTCTCAGGCTTGGTGATATTCGCTGTAGGGGCCTTGCTCGTAACACGATGGGCCGAGAAAAGGGAGCGGGAAGAGAAGGCCCGCAAGGAGAGACCTCGTAAGAAGTCACCGCGAAAGCGCTGATGGCATGGGAACTTATGATTGTAACCCCTTGGCCTTGAGCCGGTCGGAAGCTATAGCGACGTACGCCGGATTCAGTTCGATCCCGACATACCTCCGCCCGTGTTCTTGGCAGACGACACCAACCGTGCCGGAGCCGAAAAACGGATCAAGCACATAATCCCCGGGTTTCGTTGATGCAAGGACACACGGCTCAATGAGCGCCGGGGGGAATGTGGCGAAGTGAGCACCAGCAAACCCTTGGGTGTTGATGCTCCAAACAGTGCGCCGGTTGCGGTCGTTCGCTTCGCGGATCGCCACATGGTCGTAGTAGTAGCGTTCCGACTTCGCAAGCAGGAATAGATATTCGTGCGCCCTGGTCGGGCGATCCTTGACGCTTTCCGGCATGGCGTTGGGCTTATGCCACACTATGTCGCTACGGAGAAACCAGCCATCGTCTTGCAGCTTGAAAGCAAGCCTCCAGGGAACGCCGATCAAGTCTTTTGGCTTTAAGGGGTCAGCTCACGAAAAGGAAAATATCGTACGCTAAGACTCTGCCGACCGTAATGGCCGGAATTTACCTTCTTCAACCAGCCGGCTCTGGCGCCAGATGTAATCGCCCGTCAGGTTGATGTGTTCCCAGCCAAGCGGCGATAGGTGCATGAGCAGGGAGTCGTCGACCGGCCTCCCCGAAACCCGGAGGGACTGAACTGCTCGTTCGAGATAGACCGTGTTCCACAACACAATTGCAGCAACCACGAGATTGAGCCCGCTCGCACGATAGCGCTGGTTTTCAAAACTGCGGTCGCGGACCTCGCCGAGCCTATTCAAGAAGACCGCCCTGGCCAATGCATTCTTAGCTTCACCTTTGTTCAGCCCAGCTTGGACACGACGTCGGAGTTCTACATTCTGCATCCAGTCAAGGGTAAATAGAGTACGCTCGATTCTGCCAAGCTCCCGCAATGCCACCGCCAGCCCGTTCTGACGAGGGTAGGCCCCAAGTTTCCTCAGCATCAATGAAGCCGTCACAGTCCCCTGCTTGATCGATGACGCCAGCCGCAGGACCTCGTCCCAGTGCGACCGAATATGCTTGATGTTATTCGTCCCACCAATCATGCCCGCCAGGGTCGGGTACTGTTTTGGGCTACCGGGGATATACAGACGCTTGTCGGACAAATCGCGAATGCGTGGTGCGAAGCGGTAACCCAGCAGTTGCATCAGGGCGAAGAGGTGATCGGTAAAACCTGCGGTATCGGTATAATGCTCCTCAATGCGCAGATCCGACTCGTGGTAGAGCAACCCGTCCAGGACATGGGTGGCATCGCGCACCGTGGCATTGATGACTTTGGTATGGAACGGTGCGTACTGGTCTGATATGTGGGTATAAAACTGAACGCCCGGCTCCTGCCCATACTTCAAATTCACGTGTCCTGCAGAGTGGCCTTTGCCGCCGGCCTTGAAATTTTGTCCATCGGAGGAAGAGGTGCTGCCATCTCCCCACCAACCTGAGAAGGCTTGACGGTATTGGGTGTTGACGATCTGGCCGAGCGCAGCGGAGTAAGTCTCATCGCGGATATGCCATGCTTGCAACCAAGCCAGTTTGGCGTAGGTCGTCCCCGGGCAAGCCTCAGCCATTTTGCTGAGACCGAGATTGATCCCGTCGGCGAGCACGGCCGTAAGCAGCAAGTTTCTGTCCTTCGCTTTCTCCCCGTTTTTGAGATGCTTGAAGTGCCGGGAGAAACCGGTCCAACTGTCAACCTCCAGCAGAAGCTCCGTAATCTTCAGGTGCGGCATCAGGGCATACGCCTGCTGCATCAGTGCCTCTGCCTCCACGGGGACGGCATTATCGAGAGGAGTGATTTTCAGTCGCCCCGTCTCTGTGAACCTGGCATCGGGGAGTTCGTTGTCAGCCGCCAACTGCTCAACCTTCATCAGCTTCTGTTCCAGGACCTGGAGTCGGGCTTCCAGAAACCGGTCACAGTCGGTTTCAACGGCAAGGCCGAGATCATTCTGCTGGCGTTGTGTCGCGAACCTGGCGGGGGAAAGTAGGTACTCCTCGAAATCTTTGAATTGGCGTGAGCCTTCTACCCAGATGTCGCCGGAGCGGAGGGAGTTTTTCAATTCCGATAATGTGCACAGTTCGTAAAAACGGCGATCAACCCCTTCCTCGTTCCACACCAGGCTTTCCCACCGTTTGCGTACAAATTCCGTGGGTGCCTCCTCTGGCACTTTTCGGGCTTGCCTGTCATTCATGTCCCTCAGGACATCGATAGCGGCCAGCAGGTCGCGTGCGGCCGGGGTCGCCTTCAGTGCCAGCGCCTTCAACAGGGTAGGGGTATACCGGCGCAATTGGGCGAAGCCATCGCCGACCAGGGCGAGAAAGTCAAAATCCTCCGGCTGGGCTAGACGCTCGGCGTCTACGATGCTTTCAGCGAAGATATCCCAGGGGATGATCGACTCGATAGCGGCAAAAGGGTCGCCGCCTGCTAGCTTGGCTTCCACAAGGGCGCGGCCGATTTGGTAGTAGAGCCGCACCTTCTCGTTGATTGCCTTGCCGGACTCCTGGAAACGATCGGCATGGTTCCTTTTCGCTTTGCTGAACAGCGTCCCCATGAATCTGTCGTGAAGGTCTATCGTCTCGTCCAGTAACGTGGCCTGTGTTTCGAGTAGGATGGCGACCAACGTGGCGTACCGGCGGGTGGGTTCGAGGTCGCGCAGATGTTGGGCCGTCATCTGCCCGCCTTCACGCGCCATTTTCAGTAAGCGGTTTTGGTGAACGGTTCGATCCACTCCCTTTGGTAGCCCAAGATCGTAAACGGCCTGCAGCCGCTCCAGGTGACGCAGAATGTGTTTCGGCCGCGGAGGTCCTGGAGGTTGCCGCAGCCAGATGAGACCACTTATCTTGCTGCCCTCCCGGATCATCAGTAGGCCGTCCAGAGCTTGGCGATGCTGGTCAGAGAGGGACACGGTCAATGCTTCGTAAACCAAACGGGTGCCAAGCGTGAGAGCTTCACTGCATACCCGCTCGATCACGTCCAGCGTCGGCAGGATGACGCGCTGCTGCCGCAACGTCTCGACCAGGTGCTGCGCGAGGATGATGCCACGGTCTGTCTGCTGAGCCAGCTCAGCAAGCAGGGTGACAGAATTCCGGTAGTGGGATGAGTTGAAGGTGGAGAGGTTCAGCCAAGCCTGCAGCTCGGCCAGATGTTCACGGCGGGTTTCCTGGCGCAGGGCATACTGCGACCAGTTATCGATGCCGACACCCAACTGCCTGCCGACATACGCCAACAACGTAGAAGGCGGATCGTTGTCCGGAGGCAGGGCAAACCCCGGGCACCGAAGATAGCAAAGCTGCACGGCAAAGCCGAATCGGTTGTGATTTCCACGGCGCTGCCGGATCGCCGAGATGTCCGATTCTGAGAAAGTATAGTGGCGGATGAGCTCGTCGTCTGTGCTCGGAAAAGCGAGAAGGGATTCCCGTTCCGCAGTGGTGAATAAAGCTCTACGTGGCATAGCTAATTGTCCGCTCTTAAATACTGGTACAAGGTTTCTCGGCTGATTCCGTACTCACGAGCGAGACCGGCTTTCTTTTCACCATCGACAGCGCGCTTCCGTAACTCTGCTATCTGGTCCGGGAGGAGCGTCTTCTTTCTGCCCCGGTACACGCCGCGCTGTTTCGCAAGAGCTATGCCTTCTTTTTGGCGTTCGCGAATCAATGCCCGCTCAAATTCTGCGAAGGCCCCCATTACCGAAAGCATCAGGTTTGCCATCGGCGACTCATCACCGGTGAAGCTTAGGTTTTCCTTGATGAACTCGATGCGCACCCCGCGTTTCGTTAAGTTCTGCACCAAGCGACGCAGGTCATCCAGGTTGCGGGCCAGACGGTCCATGCTATGAACTACTACGGTGTCCCCCTCGCGCACGAATGAGAGGAGTGTGTCCAGCTGCGGGCGTTTGGTATCTTTCCCTGACGCCTTGTCCGTGAAGACCTTGTCCACCTGGACGTGTTCCAGTTGACGTTCTGGATTTTGGTCAAAGCTGCTGACGCGAACATACCCTATCCGGTGTCCTAGCAAACTGTTCCTCCTTTCCAGCCCAAAGTGTCAGGGAAGAATCTATAACCCTGCCATGAGAGTGTCAAGAAATTTAAAATGACATCCTAGCTGGACAGGTTGAGCGGAAGGGGCCTGACATCAGGTTAGGGTATACACTAACTTGACACTTTAAAATATTGCACAGGGGGAAAAGTGCCGAAGAGCCTTCCAGAAGCGACAATCTTTTTTATAGTCGTAAATACTGTCTGTTTTGCTGTCACGTATCACTTGACAGCCTCCTAAATAATGATAATGTGTACAAAATTAAAAAATACCAAACTTATGGCGACCGGAGGAACGGAAAGTCGCGGAACTCAGTATGTTGTCAATGCACTGAAGTAGTTGACCAATGAAGGCTCAGCCTATCTAGCCTGATGTCCTCGAACTAAGTTAGCCGGATTGCCGGAAGCAACCATCGATGAGGTTGTTCTGGAGCAATTCGGCTTTTTCGTTTGTCGACAATGAAAGCGGGGGGTCACATCTCGCGTGAAATCAGAAAAGGAGGCCGCTATGTTACGTTCAAGCATGAAAAATCTGTTTCTCAGGGCGATGATGATCGGTGCGTTGATGGTGGTATTTTGCTGGAACACGGCAATGTCCCTTGAATACCGGTTTTCAGTGGATGACTACGTTTCTCTCAAGATCAACAATACCCTTATCGCTTCGTATGATGCCTATCCGTGGGGAGTTGCGGAAGGAACAGTCAATTTTACAGAGGGTTGGTATCCGATTGAGCTCATTTACAAGAACCGTTGGGGTTCTACGGCGTTTCGTTTCTATGAAAGAGAAGATTCAAACGACCCGTGGGGAATTGTCCCTCTTACCGACTTACGATCCCTCGATGGCAGTGGCGCATTGGTCCAGGGATTACGGGCAGACTACTACACCCTTGGAGGGTCCTTCCTCGGAACATTGTATGGTGAAGGACCAATTGAGCACGGCTGGTTGAATCTTTACGAAGGAGTTACGGGGCAGTGGGGGAACGGAATCGTTGATACCAATTGGGGTGATTTCGAAGAACGCTTGACGGGTGAGATCTTTGTCAGTTCTGCTGCTGTTCCTACGCCGGAACCGTCAACTTGGTGCCTTTTCTTGGCTGGGCTCATTGGTTTGGTGGCAGTGCGTCGGCAGCGTTCGGGCTCCTAGCTCTTTGTGTCTGTGAATATCGGATGCGCTGTGACCGTTTAGAAATTTCTGCAATAAGGCGATTCGCGTGTATGACATGTCGCGATGATGCAAAGGAGGAAAGGCCATGTATCATGGCAGATTTATTATTGCTCTAATCGGCGCCCTAATTGCGGTGCTTGGTCTTACAGAGAACGTTTTCGCTTATACTGTCAACCTTAATGATTTTTACAAAGACCCAACGGTTACTTTAGCCTTGGATGGTTCTTCTGCTGTCATTGCTGAAGATAGCGCTCTGTCTCCGGTCTTGCTTTCCAACGATCCCGGGCTTGGCGACCCGAACGTAATTCTTCCTATGCCTGGAAATTCGCTCATTTTCGATTACCTGTTCGCGGAACCTGCTCCAGGCAATCAAGACGAGTTTGGAGCGTTCTTGGTAGACTCGGTAACCGGTGGAAGCGTTGGCAGCGCTTATGAATTTTTTTCCCAGACACCGGGTTCAGGCACGATAAGTTTCGACCTCTCCGAATTGGTCGGTTTAACCCTGGGATTACAGTTTCAACTCAGTGCGCTTCCTAGTGACACGGAACTCACCTCAACGGTGACGATTTCAAACGTCCGTGTGGAGCCTCAAGCCGTGCAACCCGTGCCCGAACCCGGAACGTGTTGGCTCATATTGGGAGGCCTCTGCGGATTAGGGTTGTTCCGTACCTGCCGCACGAAGGCAAGACGAACCGACAGATCTTTACGGATTTCTTCGCTCAATTGATTCGGGAGGTTATTATGTTCTCCTCCATCATTACCGGCAGGAAACTAGGATTGCTGCTTATCCTGTTGTGGCTTCTGGCGCCAAGCATGGTCACAGCGCAACAAGCCCTCACAGGCTTTGAGATGATAGAAAGCTCTCGTCTGAGCATCCAGTTCACAAACATCATGTTCAACAGAGCGACCAATCAGACCGTTTACACGCTTATGCTCAAGAACATTTCTTCCACGACGATCGCCGGACCAATTTACCTGGCCTTCACCGGTATCACGCCAGGTACGGTGACACTCGCCAATTCCAGCGGTATCAGTGATGAGGGGACGCCGTATATTATCATCAACTCTGCCGCTCTTGAGCCGGGGCAGTCAGCGAGTGCCACGGTGGCATTCTCTAACCCTTCCCGTGCCCGACTCATTTTTGACGTCAGTGCATATCGCCAGCCGATTGTCTCGGTTTTCATCGCCACCCCTCTTTCCGGGACTGTCATGAATGGTGATTCCGTTATTGTCAGTGGCACATTCCTGGGCCCACCCAATGTCGGGATCACGGTCAACGGACAAATCGCCGGAATACAAGGCAACACGTTCTACGCAACTGTTCCGTTGGAACTTGGTAGTAACACCCTGACGGCAACTGCCACCGCTCCAAACGGAAAGACGGCCATGGATACAGTGACGGTAGATAGTTCCGGGGTCGCGCCTGTGAAGGTCCAGCCAACGCCGACCAGAGGGATTGCTCCTTTGCATGTAAATTTCAAGTTAACAATTAACACAGCTCGGCCACTGCAATCCATCAGCGTGGACTATGATGGAGATGGCACTTACGATTTTACGACAGCAGACATTAAAGGGCCTTTTGCTTTTACTTATAATTCCCCCGGGGCCTTTCAAGCAGTTTTTGACATCGTGGATGATCAAGGGTCTCATCATGTCGCCAAGGCTCAGGTCGTAGCTAACGACGCTGTTAAGATGGATGCGATGTTAATATCGGTTTGGAATGGGATGCATTCCGCTTTGCTCGCTAATGAGCAAGCAAAGGCTCTACAATACATAGGAGAATACAGCAAGAATAAGTATGGGCGTGTGTTTCAGCAGCTTTCTGAAGATATGCCGATCATTCTCAACACGTTTTCTCCGTTACAGCGTATGAGTATTTCAGGGAATATCGGAGAATACGCGGTAAACCGTACAATTGATGGAGTTAACAGAATATTTTTAATCTATTTCGTGCAAGACACGGATGGAGTCTGGCGGATTGCTTCTATGTGATGACCGATAGCATGATGAGGAGGCATATTTATGAGATCGTTTCCCACCATGAGCAAAGGACCTGCATTGGCTTTGAATTTTGTGTTCCTGATGCTTATCTGCCTTCCATGGCAAGGTGTGAGGGCTTATGAGGTCGGCACGCATGCAACAATAACAGAACATGCTTTTAATACTGCTTTGACAAAAGGTAATCTTGGCAGAAGCCTCACTGATTTAGGACTTAGTACTACAACTGTGCTTCAAGATCCAACGAGCACCATTGGTATCCCAAAGCAGCTACCATCCCATTCAGGCGAACCCTTAGATTGGATCCGCGAGGGCAGCCGTTATGAAGACGATGGATGGCGGCCATTAAACCATTTCTATGATCCTGTGCATTTTTTTCATGCGCTTTGCAGTGGAATTATACCTATTCCTGGATACGATATTCCATCTTCGAGTTGGGGTCTAGCAGCACCTGGTACACTTCCGAATCAACAATGGTCCTATCATGATGCACGCAAGTACTTTATAAATGGTCTCACCCTTAGTACAAAACAAGAGCGTGACAGCAACCTTGCTAAGACGTTTCGGGCACTTGGTCAAGTGATGCATCTCATCCAGGATAAAGCGAGCCCGCAGCATGTACGAAACGATGCACATAACCCGGATGTGGGTGTCCAGTTATTAGCAAGCCTCACAGGATGTGCGACGTCGAGTCCATTATATGAAAGTTTTATTGATCTTATTCATTTAAGTTCCTCTTTAATCTATGATGGATATTCACCTCCTAATTTTCAAAGCCCGCAGGATTTCTGGGAAACAGGAGGTATATATGGAAGAGGACTCGCTGAGTTTACGAATTTAAATTTCGTTTCTGAGGGGACGAATTTCAACCAACTGCAAGACGGTGCCACAGATGGCTCACCAGGACTCCATCCGTTTCCACAGCTGGATTTATCGATGAAAAGCGACGAAGATATCAGGAGTCTGCTCCCTTTTACCACCTACACGGGGGTTGTGACGTTTTACCGTGGTATTGTAAGCGATAACCTGAACCCATCTGGTGCCGCCGAGAATTTTAGGCTTACCACCCACTCCATCTTTGACAGAGATCTACTATTCAGAGGTTATGATCCCATTTTTGCGCTAAATTCCTTTAACTACATTGATCACGCACGACTTCTGCTTCCCAGGGCAGTCGGATATTCAGCAGGATTACTCAATTACTTCTTCCGCGCCTCCATGGACGCGGATATAGATGCAAACGACAACGTAATTGTTAAGAATTCAGGTAATGAGGCTATGGCAGGTACCTTCACGCTTTTCTATGACGATTCGAACGGTAATAGAAAAGGAGTACTGAGCGGCCAATTAACCATAGCTCCAAACGGTAATAGCTCATTAGGAACTCTGGTCCCGCCAACGACTCCTGCACCGAAGGAGCCGGGGAAATATATTATTGTGTTCCAAGGCAAAATGGGGATGGAGAATGATGCTGTTGCAGGGAGAATTGTTAGCCTAGTCCTGAAACATAAACTAGAGATCAAAAAGTCTGGTAACGGATCAGGCAATCTCGATTCCGTGCCACAAGGGATGACCTGCGACCCGACAACTTGCTGGGCCGAGTTCGAGGCAGGAACAGCCGTTGATATTAAAGCCAATGCTGACCAAGGCTCGACTTTCTCAGGGTGGAGTGGTGATTGTAATGGGTCTTCTCCTACGTTCTCGATTGTAATGGACGGAGACAAAACATGCGAAGCGCTCTTCGAGCGGCCGAAATTAACACTATCGCGCATTGGCTCGGGATCGGGAAGCATTGTTTCCCTTCCATCCGGCATTGATTGTGGCGCCACATGTCAAAGTGATTTTGACGTGTCAAGCGTCGTCAGGTTGACAGCTAAAGAGGATAAAGGATCACGTTTCGCGGGTTGGGAGGGGGATTGTGCGGCAGGTGGTAGTACTCCTACCGTTGATGTGATTATGACTGGCGACAAGAGTTGTACAGCACGGTTCGATGCGTCACAAGTCGCTGTCCGGCTCAACCCGTATGGCAGTAAGAACTACTCTGAGGGGCCATTCCGGGTTGAGGTCGTGGATGACTCGATTACGCCGACGAGTGCGCAACAGGATGTCACGGTCACCCTGTTGCGGCAAGTGTTCAGTCAATGTCGCGGACTGCTTTTTTCGAGTAATCGCACGGTTATTGTCCCTCAGGGCCAAGTCTCTACAAGTTATGATTTCACGGCAGGACCTGATCCTTTCTGTAACACATTGCCGATCAGGACTGAATTGACGATAACAGGGGCAACATTAGGCTCAAACACCCCTCTTGACCTCAGCAACGTCCCTTCTGCGCAACGTAAGATCGGGATAACTCGCTGAATTGAAATTGAAATATCTCCAATAAACTTCCGTGGCCGGCCGCCCCATAGACAGCTTTACGGCAGAGCCAGCAGCTCACTTTGCTACCATTGGTCGGGATGAACTGGGGGGTCGGCAACGGCTCCCCTTTTCCGTTGGTGCAGTTGTCCTGAAAGACTTTTTCTAAGCTATTTTGTATAAAGAAGGAGGCGGGCAGCGGCAAAGTCGTAAGGTCGAGGATGTCGAGGATGGGCAGTTCCGACCGCTACGCTACATGGGGTAATCCCAACATTGCCCTTGGTAGTGCCAATGTTGGGATTACCCCTACAAATGCCTTCAGCCACGAGTTGATCGCCGGTAGAGCATTTTGAAGCCGGTAAGGGATCAATATTCCATGCAGCTACATAAAAGGAGTTCCCATGGACAGAATGAAGACGATGCTATTTTTTGCCGTATGTCTTGGTCAGCTGGTGTTTGTTTCTACGAGTCCCGCGGTTCTTATCAACGGAGATTTTTCCGCAGGATTTATTGGCTGGGAAGGAGAAGTTACGGATCTGTCACTCACCACCGTCTCGGACATCGACCCCCTCCCCGGACTATTTTCAGCCAATTTTGACGCAACTTCTGGCTCGGCGGTACTAACGACTTCTACACTTGAAAATGAGATTTGGTCTGTCTTTTTGTATCAGGAGTTCATGATTGACCCGACCCTAACGGGTGAAACCCTCACTTTGTCCTACGATCTTGTCGCAGCGCTTTCCAGTCCCGGCTTCGGGGATACCGCATTTGCACAACTCAACTACGGGCCAGGACTTGGAATGGCCCTCGATCTCTTCTCAGCCACGAGCTTCGACGTCACCTCTCTCGCAGGCCAGACAGTGCAGTTCTTGTTCGGCGTGGAGGACTTGGACGACAACGCCGACAGCCTCACGGTGGACAATGTCGCGATCACGGTTGCATCGACCCCGATTCCAGAGCCTGGCAGCCTGGGCCTGCTCGGGTTGGGTTTGCTCGGAGCGGCAATTTTGAGGGTGCGAATCCGCAAGATGTGACTCGGCAAGTTGCATAGAAGAGGGCTCTGCCTGGGCGGAATGAACGGGATAAGGCAAAACGGTTACTCATGAGAGATGAATCCAGGAGAACTACCACAGGGCAGCTGAAGCTGAACACGATGGGAGGGAATCATGATGAGTAGCATTCGCAAAGGTGGGCTTAAACGTCTCGCGACCCTTGTTCTCCCTGCAGTGCTGAGCTTCTTGGCGCACACACACGCCCACGCACTCTACGCCCCTGCCGAAGGTGTCCGAATCAATTACGGGGCCAAGCTCTACGACCAGAATAAGGGGGTCTATTTCACGCAAGACAGCATCACCAATATCTCTGGCTCCCCCATCATAGGACCCTTGCGTTTGGTCGTCGAAAGCTCGACGCTCGCAGTCCTTAACGCCGATGGGACGACACCTTTTGGAAAATCCTTCATCCAAATCAGCGACGCACCTGACTCTGTATTGATGCCAGGGGAGACAACCTCCGCCGTTCGCATCGATTTCCAACGTCTCCGCATCGCGCTTCAATACGTTCTGCGGGTCGAGAACGACACCTCTGATGTGACTGCCCCGCATATCACGATTACCAATCCGGACGATTCCAGCGTTCTCAGCGCCAGTCCCATCACGGTTACAGGAACCATCGACGATGACACGGCAGCAGTAGAGGTCAACGGCATTGTCGCCACCCTGAGCGGCGGCACCTTCACGGCCACCGGTGTTCCGCTGACCGAAGGGCTCAACACCCTGACCGCCACCGCCACCGATCCAGCGGGTAACGCAAGCACATCGAGCGTTCAGGTCATGCTGGACGTGAATGCAGCAAACTCTGATTGTGAGCAAGCAAATAATCTCTTTTTAATTGCGGAATTTGCCGTGCAAGCAGCGGAGTTGGCCTACCAGAGCGATAATCATTGGTTAAAATGCGGTGCTTTCACAACGCTTTATAGCGCTGCCGGGTTCTTTTACAAGAACTGGATCGGTTCTCAGGGGGATTCCGTTGCCTCAGAACTTTTAGATGATTGGCTATCGGGTGCCGGAATACTAAATGAACCGGTTCTGTATCATTGGGGTCGAGCATTTGTTGGGGAGAAATTCTCTAGCCCTCAAGAATTTGCCGCAGAAGCTCTCAAGCCAGATGCTGTTTGTGGTCAGGTTGGTCCCGATTTGCAAGGAAAGTTAGCTTTTGTTGCAGACGATTTTTCTAAATCAAGCAGGCAAGGGATTGGTCATTTTCAATGGAAAGCTGAAGGAACTTATCAGACACTGCCAGATGATGGACAAGTTTATTTTCTTTTGTCGGTATGGGGTTACAACCGGGTAACATTTAATACTGGAACGTATGGAGGAAGTGGTATTAATCCGCCTATTGCATGTGGCAAGACGGCTGCCGATCGAAGAGGAGCTTGTATTCCTTTTAATCTTTGCGATGGTCCTAAATACTTATTTATTTCAGACAAGTTCGGGCAATATATGAGCGACAATCTATGCCCTTTTGGGTATGATTACGATTCCGAAAGCTACAAAGTAGAGGTTCCCAATACCGTTGAACTAAGTAACTTTGAATGCCTCGATAATGATCAGGATAATGTGTTCGATAGATTAGACAACTGCCTCACAGTGAATAACCCTGACCAAGCAAACTACGACGGCGACAAAATGGGAGACGCGTGTGACGACGACGACGACAACGACGGAGTTTCCGACGAGTACGACGACTGTCCGAACTCGCCTAAGGGCGCCCAAGTAGACGCGCGGGGATGTGTTTTAGATACAGACGGCGACGGGGTGCCGGACTATCTCGATGCCTGTCCGAACACTCCTGAGGGAGTGCAAGTCAATGACAAGGGATGCCCTACGGATGAACCGGACAGCGACGGTGACGGCGTCCCAGACGGGCAGGACGCATTTCCCAATGATCCTAATGAGTGGAAGAACACTGATGGTGACGGCATCGGGGACAACGCCGACACAGATGACGACGGGGACAATCTGTCGGATACGGAAGATAACTGCCCCGGTGTGGCCAACCCGGATCAGGCTGACTTCGACGGCGACGGCAAAGGGGATGCCTGCGACCCCGATCCGTACAACAAGGGCGGGGGCGGGGATGGTTGGGGTGACACCCACCTTGTGACCTTCGACCGACTTGCCTATGACTTTCAAGGTGTGGGCGAGTTCATCATGAGCCGATCGCTCGATGACAATTTCGAGGTTCAGGTTCGCATGGCCCCGTGGAGGGGATCGCGGGTCGTCTCAATTCAAAACGCTGTGGCCATGAACGTAGCGGGCGACCGGGTTGGTGTGTATATCGGCCGGTCCCCGGCCTTGTACGTCAACGGTCAACTGACCACTCTTGCGAGCGAGTTCGCTGTTTTGCCTGGGGGGGGTAGAATCGAATCCAGACCTGGTGGGTACGCTATCATATGGCCCGACGGCAGTGTAGCTCGCGTCAGCCTTTTGGGCTCCTATCTCAATCTCAAAGTTCTGGTTCCACCATCGCGTCGAGGCCGGCTCGAGGGCCTGTTGGGGAACTTCGATGGTTCACGAATCAACGAACTTGTTGGGAGCGATGGAAAGACTTTGAGCGCCCGTCCTAGGCGGGACGAACTTTATGAAAAATATGGTGAATCCTGGCGTATTACTCAGGGAGAAAGTCTTTTTGACTACCTTGACGGGGACACTACAGAAACTCATACCGATCGCTCCTTCCCCCGGGTTATTATTACCAGTCAAAATCTTTCGTCCAGCATTCGAGAAAATGCAGAGCAGATCTGCAGAGCGGCCGGGGTGACTGACCCCATTTTACTTGAAGCCTGTATTTTAGATGTGGGAATTACTGGTGACGAAACCTTCGCAGATGTTCCAGTGAAATTGATGCCTCCCGAGGAAGCAATAGAACCCGATTTTTCAGGCTATGGGTCAATTTCCACTCAGGATGGCAATGGTGCTGATGCTTTTGTCCTTTCATCGCAGTCTTCATCTAATTTTGGCTCATCAGAAGTTGTTGGAATTAAAAATGACACTGCTATTTTTGGCAATAACCGTAAAGGGTACTTGAGGTTCGATATTTCTTCAGTTGAGCAATCTATTTTTGATGCGGCCCTTGTATTGATATATGCTGGCAAAAGTCCGGATCCGTCGGCAAATCCCAGCACATATAGGGTTTATGGACTCAAAGACGGTCATCCTGGGGAAAATTGGAATGAATCTACAATTAACTGGACCAATGCTCCAGGTAATAATACTGGAAGCACTGGAGGTGTGCTAGGAGACGCTACGGAGTTTCTTGGAACATTTTCTCTGAATTTCCCGGGCACAAACGTAGGTGACAAAGTATCATTTTCTTCTGAAAGTTTAAAGAATTTCATTTTAACAGATAATAACGGTCTCATAACTTTTATCATTACCCGCGAACAAAGTAATTTTTCAATTGAATATTTTGCGAGTAAAGAGCATAGCGCTCTTTCTGAACCTGTCTTGCTGATAAATCCTTAACTCAACTTTCGCAGCAATATAACTACGCTGGGGCCGAGGCAAAAGTAGCCATGGCTCCCTGAAAGCTCTCGGCAATGACTCAATAAACCGCTCTATCAATCGCTGTATCTGAGGTCTGCTAACGAAACGGGAAAAATCGCACGCTAAGCGTGCGCTGTCGCGGGCACCCAGCGGTACAGCGTAGTGATGGACACACCGAGGTTCTTAGCTACGTCCTTGGGCGGAACGCCGCTGGCCAGCGGTTTCTTGGCCGACTCGCTCTAGCTGTCGGTCATCTTGGGATTACGACCGCCCTTGCGACCGAGCTGTCGCGCGACTTCCAGCCCGGCGCAGGTACGCTCGACGGTCAGCTAGCGTTCCATCTCGGCGAGGCTTAGCGTACGATATTTTCCGTTTCGTGAGTTGAACCCTTTAAGCCCTTCGGAGTATCCGGACGAACACTCATTGCCCTGGCCGGATTCTTTTTGTCTGGTGCCCTATATCCCCGGTTGCCGCTGGTGTAGCTGTCTCCTATGTTTAGCCATAGCGTACCGTCATCGCGCAGCACCCGTTTGACCTCCGAGAACACAGCAACAAGGTGATTCAGGAACTGGTCAAGAGTTGGCTCAAGGCCTATCTGCCCCTCGATCTCGTAATCACGCAAACCCCAATAGGGTGGCGACGTAATAACGCACTGAGCTAAGTTGGCCGGTAATCGGGCTAAAACGTGGAGCGAATCACCTTCTAAGATTGTCGAATCATCGATGGAAAGCTCCGGTGGCCGTTTTACCCTCGCTTTTTTCATGTAACATCCAATTCCCGGACGCGACCGCGTTGGTCGTATGCCCCTTATGATCGTCGCGCCTGAAGGACAGAGTGCGGCGTTCCACCTTTATCCTGTTTTGCTCAGGGCATTTCCCTTCTTCTCTTGCCGGTAAATCCACGCACTCCCCCACACCCCCAAGGCAAAGAGAAAGAGGTAGATCTCCAGGTTCGGAACCCGTAACTGCATAAGCCAAAACGCGATGGGGAAGGGGATAAACCAACTTACCAGGAACAGAATCTTCGTCTTTTTCGGTATCATGCGGATGCTCCTTTCTCTGGATCATTGATGGGTGCCGCCACCCCTCCGGACGGGCTAGCTTCCGGGGGGATGGCCGACTGTGCGGCCGTCTTGGCGACGGCAACTGAGCTCAGTCGCTTGGCCCACGCTGGAGGCCCCGTCTCTGCTCCTCCACCCTTTCCCCCTCCGGATGGTTCACTGGACTCGCCTTTTCCCAACATAGCACCAACCTTCTGGGCACCGCCTCCGTAGGCCTCTGTGACCGATTCAACGGCGCTCTTGGCCGCACCCCGCGTCACGGCGGCGGCCAAGGCGCCACCCCCCTTGATGGCTCCCCCCACGCCTCCGCCGTGCATCTCGGAAAGTGCCGAGACCGCCCCGGTCATCGAGGCCGCCGTGCGGGTGGCGCTCGCCGCCGCTCGGGCCGCCTGGGGCACTCCCGCGGCGGCCGCCCTGGTGGCGATGGCCCCCCCGGCTGCTCCGGCTCCCACGCCAAGCCCGACGCCGGCCGCAGTCTGAGCCGTGAGGGTTGGCGCACCGGCCAACAGCCCCGCCGCCACGCCGGGGGCATGCCACGCAAGCCCCACCATCACGAGGCACGCCGCTACAAGGGTAAAGAGCTGGTTGTAGGAGGGGTCAAGCGGCACGGCGAACTTCTCCATGATTGGGTATCCCACCGATATGACGAAAGCCAGCACCATCAACTTCACCCCGAAGCTGATGATCGCCCCGATGGCCTTTTCAGCGATGAAATTCGTCGGCTTCCAGACCCCGAACGGAAGGAGGATCAGGGAGAGGGTAGAGACAATCCCGAACTCCAGGAGTGTGATGAATACCTGGACTGCCAGCAGGATATAGGAGAGGATCACCAGAAGACCACAGACCCACGTAGTCAAGAGCGTCGGCAAGTGCAGCAAGGCCTTTGCTCCGGAATACTCCTGCACCGACTGAAAAATCGGTTCGATCACGATCAGCCCCTGACCGATGATCGCCGAAGGATCGTAGATCAGCATCGTGTTGCTGCTTCCGCCGGCCTTGGTGCCAGCGTAGATGAAGCCGTCCACCACCACCGGCACGAGGGTTGAAAACGACGTGACGAGGTAGACGAATGCCCCGATGAAGATCACCTTCTTGACGAACTCCTTGAGCACATCCCCCTCGCTCAAGGCCCACATGAGCGCCGACCAGGTTATGGTGATGGCCGCCAGAATCTTGAGGAGCCCCATGGCATCCGGCAGCAGGGCGCTGCGGCCGCTCTTGAACACTCCCATGAAGGTCTGAAGCATGGTGGTAAGATCAGGGATCATGACGGCCTCCTACTTGTAGGGGTTGGCGGGAAGCTTGGGCCGACCCTCGCCATACTTCGTGAAGTCCTTCATCTTCTTTTTGGCCTCTTCCTGGGCCTGTTTGTCCACCTGCTGACACCCGAAAAGCGCCAGCACCACCCCGAAAAAAATCAGTTTCTTCATCTCGTCTACCTCCTCATTTGAATGGATTTGCGGACGCTTTCACCCGTCCCTGGCCGTATCGCGTAAAGTCCTTCATCACGTCGGCTGCTTTTGCCCGTGCCGCCGCGTCGTTGGCGTTCACCTCGGCGAGATATGAGGTTTGCGCCCGCTGGCTGGTGGCCATGATCGTCTGAAGCTGCATGAGCTGCTGGGCCGTCAAGGCACCTATCTGATTACCTACCTGGGCGGCCGAGAGAGCCCCCTGGGATGACCGGGACGCCTGGATCAGGGTCCGCAGCGCCTCCTGGTCGTTCTTCACGTTGGCGACGAGCCCCTGGGCCTTCATGGCGTCTACCATCGCATTTCCGGTTTGACGACTCTGCAGAAGCGCCTGTTGAGCATAATCCCGCCCGCTCATGCCGTTGTAGCGTTGAAAGTCCGGATAGAGCCGGTCAAACTCCCCCTCGACCCGGGCATAGTCCAGGACAATCCCCCGGGTCTTGCTGGTGAGGGTCTGCAACCCATAGAGGGCGTCTTCAATCCGATACATGGTGCTTTGTGCCGCGTAGCTGTCCATATGTCGCAAATTCAGGCCATCGTTTTGCAGCTGCTCCCACTGGTAGGCGAGTTGCCTCAACTGTGTGGCGTACTGCTGGGCCTGCGTCATATACTGCTGTGTCTGCTGCACGTAGCTGACGATCGCCTGTAGCAGGTTGGAATAATCGAAGACCGGGATTCCTGCCAAGGCGGATTGCGGCCCGGCAATCACCAGAAAACCGAGCGCCATTGCCGCGAGTAGTCGTTTCATCTGTTCACCTCCTGATTTCATTTGCCCGCCGCAACCCGTTGGATCTCCTCGCGGGTCCTGGCGGAAAGCTTGGGCCAGGCCGTTTCAAGGGCCTTGCCGTTCTGAAGCCACTTTTGCTCAGAAGAGTTGTGCCCCTTCGGATTGCCGACAAACAGCCATGCCACGAGGATCGCGGCGAGGGGGTAGCCGACCAGGTGGAGGGCCACACCCTGCCAGTTCATGTGCCGCTTGGCCTTGAGCATCTGCGCGGCGCTCTCCTCGGCCTTTCGGGCGGCTGCTTCAACGCCCTTGGCTCCGGCGTTCAGCGCGGTTTGCGTGGCCTCCCGCGTCGCCTCCCTGATGGCGTCGATCTGCTTGGATGTGGCCCCGATGGACCGGTTGACACTTCCCTCGATAGCCGTGGCGATGGCTGCGGGGAGGCTCTTCGACGCCGCCTCTAGGGTGACAAGCATCTTCCCCACATCGAGCCGCTGACCCTCGACCTCCTTTGCCAGCCTCTCAAGCCCTTTCTTGTCGGCCTCCAGCTTGTCGGTAAACGCGGTGTACCGGAATATGACCTTCTCCAGCTCGTCAATGGCCCTCACAAACCGGGTAATTTCTTCATCTGCCGATGCCAGTGCCATAGCGGCTTCTTCCGCCGACTTCTGCGGCTCCTCCTGCTCCAGGAGTTCCCTGACCCTATCTTGCAGTCCCATCCTCTCGTTCCCTCCTTTCGTGGAGCTCTATCGCTCCATTTGGCGTTCCTTCGGTTCGTCGATCCTGACTCTCAGGCCTCCGCGTACCCTCACTTCCTGACCAACCATCTTCTTGAGCTCGGCGGCGGTCTTATCGAGTGAAGAGGCCGGGATGACAATTGTCTCCTTGTCGGTCTGGATCACTACGTGATCGCGACCGTTGATGGTGCAAACTTCCTTGATCTTCCCCGTGACGGCCTTTTTTCCTTCGACCTGGTGCGTGGTGAGGTCATTCCCGGCTTGGCTGTCTCGGGCGTTGATCTCCTTTTGCCTCCGCAGTTCCTCAAGGTCTCGCTCCATGGCGTAGGAGATGCCCCGCTTCTGAATGCCGGCAAACGTGTACCCCTTGCCCAGGTCACTCCCCTTCATGGTCTCGCCGTTGAGCTGGTAACTCATGCCGGTAATCCGGCCGTTCCCTGCCATGTTGGGGATTGCCACCACGCCCTGCCGCTCCAGGTTTTTTATAAAGTCGCTCATGGTCAGGCTGTGCTTGGCTTCATCGTCGATGATCCGCTGAAGCTTCATTTTTACGCTCGGCTTCCCCGTTTCAAGCGCCCGCCGCAACTCGCCGCTGGTGAGTGCTCTCCGTTCCGCTTCTCGGCTCGGTGCGACACGCTGAAGGCCGAAATCGGCTTCGATCCCCCGAATCACTTTTTCGCTCCGCTCATAGTCCCGGCTGTCGGAAACGGTCTTGCCGTCCAGGCCGATGCGAGAGGCAACAATGTGGATGTGGTCGTGGTCCCGGTCGGTGTGGCGAACGGCGACATAAGGCGACCGGGCGAACCCCATTTCGATCATGTACCGGTCGGCGATGGTGTTCCATTCCGCGTCGTTTAGGTGCTCACCCGGCGACAGGGAGAGACTGACGTGATATACGGGCTTTTTCAGGCTTGGGTTGAGCTGTCGAGTCTCTGCGTATTCCCTTGCAAGCTCGCGCGGTGTTTCGCCTTCCATGGTGCCGCCTATCAAGCGCCCTTTATGGGGGTCCAATACGTAGTTGAGGACGCCGCGAAACCCACTGCCCTTGCGCTGTTTGCCGATCATCGTTCTTGCCTTTCAGCTCCACCCGGACTTGTCGAAGCAAGTCGGATAGCTCGACGAAAATCTCATCCGGAATCGCCATCACTTTTTGCTGGTGAAGAAGCCTCAGAAACTGGTTCAGGTTATTCCCGATCCGGCCGAGTTCCTGGTAAGTGGAAAGATTAATCTCGGGTAGGGGCGCAGGCAGATTTTGAGACAATCCCGCCATCCGAAGGAAGGTCGATGGCGACACCAATAGACACTGAGACTTCTGGAAAAGGGCGACCAATTCTTCGTCACTCAGCCGCACGGTAATGCGGTTGTTTCTGACTTTGGCCCGTTCCTTTTTGGGCCGACCGGAGGTCTTCATTTGCCTTTACCGCGCAAACGGAGTGAGCGCGGGGACGAGCCGGTTAAGTTTCTCGGAAGACGGATTTCCGTCAGACGAGAAACATGGCTCGCTCCTCACCTTTTGGCGGCAATTTATCGCCTGCGGCGCAGCCGCACTCGTCGCCATTACCGGGACCCAATCCGGATGCCCCGGCTGCATCGGAGCTGCTTTGTCCGCCTCCGCCAGATAGCGGTTCAAGGCCTCGCACTCCCAGAAATCGGCATCCACTTCGATGAGCTTTTCACCGCTGGCGAACGCTCCACCTATTTGGGGGGCGTACATTACGTAACCGCTGGCAAAACAGTGGAGAGTGATGACCTCAAATTTGCGCTCAGGGTGAGCCGTGGAACAGAAAAGTCTTTCCAAGATGACACCGGCTGCTGTTTCCATGGGTTTCCTCCTTATTGGGTTCCGAGCCCTAACTGTGCGGCCTGCTGGTGCAATGTGCGTTTGCGCTCCTCGATATCGAGAGGCGTATTGATCTTCTGGTTTCCGTGCATCCACGGAAGTTGAGAGAGCAGTTTTTTTATGTCTACAGACTGGACGTGGTCGCTGTTCCCCACTTCGAGGGTAGTTGCTTGATGGGGGTGATTTATTTCTTTCGCGGCTTGGCGTTTTTTGATCTCTGAATTAATCTCTGCTTTAGTCTCTGTTATTTGATTCTGTTCGTGCGCTGTTGCACCCTCGATGGTGCGATTGCGCACTCTCGATGGTGCAGCTGCGCATGCTCGATCGTGCAAAATTGCACCATCGGAAAAATCAAGGGGTTGCACGTCATCGAGTACGAGGTAGTCAATGCTGTACCATTTCCTCTGGTTCCAGTCTTTGCGGTCGAACTGCCTGGAAATTACGACTTTCCTCTTTTCCAAGCTGAGAAATGCCCGTTTGATCTGATCGCAGCTGAAAAATGGAATTTGCTCTCTCCACTCCTGATACGACATGTAGACCCATACTCTCCCGTCTCGGATGTTGTTGCGTTCTTTTTGGTTGTATCTCAGCCAGTAGTGGAGCTGTTGTAGGATGATCGCCTCGTGCAGTCCTACGAACGTCGCAAGCATCGGGTCGATCACCAACGGATGCTCGCCATAGAGCAGGGCAGTGCCGCGTCGCGTCGGTATGGGGTGCAGTATGTCGTGCATGGCGTCGATTAGGCTTTCGACTGTTCATCAGCAGGTTTTCGACTGTTAATGAAGGTAAGAACTTCCGATAACAGCCACCCGACTTTCTTCGGAGATATCTGTCTCCGGCGGGGGAAGCGTTGACTTTTTTCGAGCCGCCAGATGGTCGAGCGACTCAGGGGAATTAGTTCCTTCAATTCGGAAAAACTAAGTAACCGGTCTGAAGAATTGGGAGTATGTTGCAGGCATTTGTTCGACATCTGTTGCCTCCTACTGAATTGATGTGCAACTAGGAGGCAATGTATGCATTTATTTGAACGGCTGCTAGATGGGTGATAGGGCTAAAAGGTGGGTGGTAGGGCTATAAGCGGGGTTTGGGTGCGTATCGTGACTGGGGTAAGCTGCCGTTGTTATTTGAAACCGTTAAAAATTAGATCGGCTCTGCCCATTTCTCGCAACAAAGACTTAAGCTTATCCATCAAGGGTGCTTCGCGGAGATCAAGAAAAGGCATCCTGCCATCTTCTTCATACTCATTAAGTAGCCAGTCTTTCATTCTATGATGTTTGAAATCACAACCACATTCCCACTTTTCTTTAGCAATCATTATTGCCTTATCGTAAAGCTGTCTTGATTTGGACCATCTATTATTAAGGCCAGCCGCTGACGCTTTTTTATGGTTATGTCCTTCTTGAGCTAATCCGATTAGCTTTGTCTCATAAGGCCAAATAGCCTTGTCATGCCCAGCTAATGTATAGTGTTCTTCAATCTTTGTTGTAATTAATATTAATTCATATACTTCATAGAAATTTTCGATATTCGTATTTGAATAAATATTGACAAAATGATTTGTATCAAGAAATTCATGGATCATTTTGATAGCTATCATTGCATCAAGTTCATATGGCAATAATTTTAATTCTTCAACAAATTTTTCTATTTCAGATTCACTTAAAGGCAATGGCAACTGTTCACAGAGTCCATATACTTGCTCTGGGCTCCGAGGTTCCAGCCATATAAACAAATTACCTAGCTTTGTGAGCATCAAACGATGCAATCTGCTCCTTCCTTCTGCATTCGCGTAGTACGCACGCATTCTGGCTATTTCTTCTTCATTCAGGTATCTGTTGTTTTTGCTCATATTTTCCTCTTTCGGGCGACAACAAGCTTGGGACATATTCCCCCGGCCGAAATCTTTTTGTCACTGACTCACGCTGCCAGTTTTTTCAGGCGGTCCAAGGTGTCAGGATACTTCCGGACCAGGAGAATCAGGGTAGCCGCTTGATCGTTCGGTTTTGCGCGGCCCTGTTCCCACTTCTCCAGGGTTCGAGGAGAGACGTGGAGTTCGTGGGCGAAAACGGCCCGGGAAAGATTCAGGCGTTCCCGCGTCTCCTTGATGAGTTCCGGTGTTACCTCGATTTTCGGCGTTTTTTCCACCTGATAGGTTTTCAAAGTGACCTTACCCGCCCGAAACTGGTTGATCTCCTCGATCCCTTGAGTCAGTTCTTCAAAAAGGTTGCGCTTCTTCATTGGTTCCATGCCTCCACGATTCTCTTGAGGGCCGCAATCTCTGCGGGGGAGAGGCCCGCCATTTCGTTCTTGGCGTAGAGGGTTATCAGGTAGATATGACTGTCAGCCCGTTGCCAGTAATAGATGACCCTCACCCCGCCACGTTTGTCTTTGGCCGTCCATCGAACCTTGCGGATACCGCCTGAGCCCCTGATTATATCTCCTGCATCCGGGTTTTCGGTGATGAACGCCTGAAACTCTCGGTATTCATCGTCTGCGAGGTAGCTGGGTAAATAGCGATGTTTCGGCAAAAAGCATGATTTACTATACCCTATTAGCGTATGGTGTGCAATTCGTTTATGCCGTCTTCTTGCGGGGGCGGATGCTCACCACCTTGCCGCTATCCTTGCCAGTGACGATACCGGTCAACTTCCTGCTCCAGGCTTCAAGGGCTTTCTGCTTCTCTACATCGTACTTGTGAAGGTTGTAAACCCGGATCACCCCCTGCTTGGCATGGTTCAGCAAGGCGTCAATCACTTCGTCCATGTATCCCATTTGGGCCATGAAGGTTGCCGCAGTCCGTCGCAAGTCGTGAGGGGTGAATTGGTCAATGCCGAGCTTGTTTTCTGTGGCCGGTTTTCCGTCCTCTCCAAAAAGCGGCTTACCGTATTTGTCGGTGATCGGCCATGAGAGGTTTCGCCGTACGGCAACGGGTAGGGCGTGTGAGTCAATCGGTTGCTTCTTTTTTGTGTGCGGGGTGGGGAAGATATAACCCCTCGGTTTTGTTTCGCCGGTCTCGGGATCGGTAACGGTCAGATCCCCGATGAGCTCCAAGGCAAGGGGCGTGAGATAGACCCGATGGGTTCGTCCGTTCTTGGCTCTCTCGGCAGGGATCGTCCACCACTTGCCGTCAATCTCATGGGAGTGCATTCCGGCCACTTCCCCAGGCCGTTGAGCGGTTACGAGTATCAACTTCAGGGCTCGCCTGATTTCATCGGATATGGCAACGCTTGATGAGTCAAGGCTGTTCCAAAGCGTCTTGATTTCAGGTTCGGTCAAAACGCGCTCCCGCTTCGTGTTTGGAGCGAGCGCCTTAACTCCGAGGCAGGGGGTGTTCTGAAGGATGTCTCGCTCGATAGCGAAGTTGAACATCTTGCGAACGACCTTGAGCACCTGGTTTGACATGGCAGGTGAGCCACGATCAACAATGTTCTCCAGTAATAGGGTCACATCACGCTTCGTTATCTCGGAGGCTTTCCGCTTCTCCCACACGGGAACCACTTCCCTGTTTAGTAATCGTTCATCCTGCTGCCATGACCTCTTGAATCTCATGGCATGGCGTTCGATATACTCCTGCACAAGTTTTTCGACAGTGGGGGTTTTCTGCCGTTCTTCCTTTATGGCTTCCTCGACGAGGGCGGGGTTTTTCCCAGCTCTGAATAGCGCCCATAGCCGATCAAATTCTATCCCTGCTTTTTCAAGTGTGATATCCGGATAATTGCCGAAGGCCAGGGAGTGGCGCTTTCCCTCGAATGTGTATATGAAAAACCAGCTCTTCACGCCGGAAGGATAGACGCACATGGCAAAGCCATGCTTTTCGTTCCCCATGTCGGCCCTGACGTAATATTTGCTTTTCTTTGTCTTCAGGTTCCTGATAGAAAGGTCGGTAAATTTCATGATTATCCCAACTGCAAGGTTTTTGGGTAACCTTCTAGGTAACCTCTATATGGTGGATAATGGTGCGTCGTTGTGAAACAATTTGACACAAAGAATATGTTAATAAAACAGATATGTCAAGGCATTACGGTGATTGCGTGGGCGGGTATGAAGCGGTGTGAAATGAGCTGAAAAGCTAATAGTATGTTACTCCTAAGGAAGGGGCCGGACGTTCGAATCGTCTCGGGGACGCCAGTAAAATTAAGGGCTTACAGCTTGTGCTGTAAGCCCTTTTTTTGCTTTGTGTGTCCTCTGGTGTGTCCTTTTGTCGTCTGCTTTGAACATCTCCTCAGTCGACGAAAGTTCTAAAAGGCAACTGCCAGACTAGTCCTAGAAATAGTTGTTATCCGAACAGTTCTTTGGAGGCCCGTATTTTTGAATTATCTTTTTTTCGTAATAGTGGCGGTTTTGGGCTTTTCGACGAATCCTCTTGATCATCGTTATCAACCACTTTGACCTCGCCACTCTCAAACAATCAAAGATTATGTAGTCCTCCGGTTCGCTGAGTTCTGCGGTTAGTATTAATTAATGAGATTGAGAAATGGATGAGATCAATATCGATTTTGTAGCACTCTGCTTGTTTTTTGATTTTTTCGTTTCGTTTTCTCGCCATTTTGATTTCCCTGAGAGTAAGATTTTAGTACTCCAGTAAACGGAGCTCTGTTAATAACTATGCCCGGGATGCAGACAAAAATTGCAACTCGAATAAATTAAATAATTACTGTTGGTTACAGGAGTTATGATGGTTGATGTGATGGACTGTGGAAACGAGCCATTTTCTCCCTTGCCGAGGCCAATGCCGTGATCCAGGAGGTTGAGATTCAGTATGGTTCTGGTATGTAAAAAATTTCTTGACTCAATTCGTCGAAACATGTATCAACACCCTATAGGATTTATCGACTAATGATATCAAAAAAGACCAAATACGCCCTCAAGGCGCTGATCTACCTCTCCCGGGAGTACGACAAGGGGCCGATCCTCATCGCGGACCTGGCCCGGGAGGAGCGGATTCCCAAGAAGTTCCTGGAGTTGATCCTCCTGGCCCTCAAGAATGCCGGGGTGCTCCAGAGCAAGAAGGGGAAGGGGGGCGGGTACTCTCTGGCCCGACCGCCGCGGGAGATCAGCATGGGCAAGGTGATCCGGACCCTCGAAGGCCCCCTGGCGCCGGTGCCGTGCGTGAGCGAATCCGCCTACGCCCGGTGCGAGGAGTGTGATGACGAGTGGAGCTGCGGCATCCGCCTCGTCATGAAGGACGTGCGCGACGCCATGGCCCAGATCCTCGACAGCGCCTCCCTGGCCGATGTGCTGGAGCGTATCGAGCAGGAGAAGCAGAAGAAGGACGGGGCGCTTTTTTACACGATCTAAGCACGGCATTTTTTTGTGCCCAATTAGACTACAAAATCGATAGGCTAAACAACAAAGGAGCAGACCATGAAAACTCTCAGAACCATCGCCACCCTCGCCGCCGCAGTTCTCGCCCTTGCCACCCCGCTGGCGGCCCAATCCGAGGTAAACCTCCTCAACGTCTCCTACGATCCAACCCGGGAGCTCTACCAGGACTACAACGCCGCCTTCGCCAAATACTGGAAGGGGAAGGGGGGCGACACCGTGACGGTGAAGCAGTCCCACGGCGGCTCGGGGAAACAAGCCCGGGCGGTCATCGACGGCCTCGACGCCGACGTGGTGACCCTGGCGCTTGCCTACGACATCGACGAGATCGCCGACAAGGCGAAGCTCATCCCCGCCAACTGGCAGAAGCGGCTCCCCCACAACAGCTCCCCCTACACCTCCACCATCGTCTTCCTCGTCCGCAAGGGGAACCCCAAGAAGGTCCGCGACTGGAACGACCTCGTCCGCCCCGACGTGAAGGTGATCACCCCCAATCCCAAGACATCCGGCGGTGCCCGCTGGAACTACCTGGCCGCCTGGGGCTACGCCCTGAAGCAGAAGGGGGGCAGCGAGGCAAAGGCCAAGGAGTTCGTGACGAAGCTCTTCAGGAACGTGCCGATCCTTGACTCCGGCGCCCGGGGCTCCACCACCACCTTTGTCCAGCGGGGGCAGGGTGACGTACTCCTGGCCTGGGAAAACGAGGCGTTTCTGGCGGTGAACGAACTGGGCAAGGACAAATTCGAGATCGTAGTGCCGTCGGTCAGCATTCTGGCCGAGCCGCCGGTGACGGTGGTTGACAGGGTGGTGGACCGGAAGGGGACCCGCAGGGTGGCCGAGGAGTACCTCAAATACCTCTACACCCCGGCGGGGCAGGAGATTGCGGCCAAGCACTACTACCGCCCCATCGACACAAAGGTGGCGGCCAAATACGCCAAGGCCTTCCCGAAGGTGAAGCTCTTCACCATTGACGACACCTTCGGCGGCTGGAAGGCGGCCCAGAAGAAGCACTTCGCCGACGGCGGGGTCTTCGACCAGATCTACGGGCCGGGGAAATAACACTGACGTAGGGGCTGCGACTTTCACGCCATCTCGCCGCCGTCCTCGTCGCTCCTTTGTGCGGCGTAGCGCTGCTACGCCTCCGCAGTCTCTCCTGCGGGTGCGACGATCTGGCGTAAAATCCGCAGCCCTGCATTGGGATTATGCAAAGGACCAACCACCATGGCGACAAGACCAATCACACGAAACACCGTCATCCCCGGCTTCGGCCCGACCCTCGGCTACACGGTCTTCTACCTCTCCCTCATCGTGCTGCTGCCCCTGTCGGCCCTGGTGGTGAAGACGGCGAGCCTCACCTGGGGGGAGTTCTTCGCCACGGTTACGGCGCCGCGGGTGGTGGCCTCCTACAAGGTCACCTTCGGCGCGGCCCTGGCGGCGGCAGGGGTGAATGCCCTCTTCGGGCTCCTGGTGGCATGGGTGCTCGTGCGCTACCGCCTGCCGGGCAAGCGCCTTATCGACGCCCTGGTGGACTTCCCCTTTGCGCTCCCCACCGCCGTGGCCGGCATCACCCTCTCCTCGGTCTACGCGGCTAACGGCTGGCTCGGGCAGTATCTGGAGCCCCGGGGGATCAAGGTCGCCTTCACCCCGGTCGGGATCTTCGTCGCCATGACCTTCATCGGCCTCCCCTTTGTAGTGCGGACGGTGCAGCCGGTCCTGGAGGAGCTGGAGCAGGAGATCGAGGAGGCGGCCGCCTGCCTCGGGGCGAACCGCTGGCAGACCTTCCGGCGGGTGCTCCTGCCGGAGCTTCTCCCGGCGCTCCTCACCGGCTTTGCGCTCGCCTTCGCCCGGGGGGTGGGGGAGTACGGCTCGGTCATCTTCATCGCCGGCAACATGCCGATGGTGTCGGAGATCACCCCGCTCCTCATCATCACCAAGCTGGAGCAGTACGACTACGTCGGCGCCACCGCCATCGCCACGGTGATGCTCCTCTTCTCATTTCTCATGCTCCTGGCCGTGAACCTCCTCCAGAAGTGGAGCAGGCGCCACGCGGCCTGATCGGGAGATTACGACATGTCCAGTTCTGCTCCATCACCTTCCCGCACCCGCACCGAGCCGGCCCCGGTGCGCTGGGCCCTCATCATCACGGCGCTCCTCTTCCTCGGCCTCTTTCTCTTCGTGCCGCTGGCGGCGGTCTTCGCCCAGGCCTTCGAGAAGGGATGGGACGCTTATCTCGCCGCCATCCGCGAGCCCGACGCCCTGGCGGCGGTGAAGCTGACCCTCATCACCGCGGCGGTGAGTGTGCCGGTGAATCTCGTCTTCGGGGTAGTGGCCGCCTGGGCCATCGCCAAGTTCGAGTTTCGGGGGAAGCAGCTCCTCATCACCCTCATAGACCTGCCGTTCTCGGTGTCGCCGGTCATCTCGGGGCTCATCTACGTTCTCCTCTTCGGGCTCCAGGGGTGGCTCGGGCCGTGGCTCCAGGCCCATGACATCAAAATCATCTTCGCCGTGCCGGGGATTGTGCTTGCCACGGTCTTCGTCACCTTCCCCTTCGTGGCCCGGGAGCTGATCCCGCTCATGGAGGCCCAGGGGAAGGACGAGGAGGAGGCGGCCATAACCCTCGGGGCAAGCGGTTTCCAGACTTTCTGGCGGGTGACGGTTCCCAACATCAAGTGGGGGCTCCTCTACGGCGTGATCCTCTGCAACGCCCGGGCAATGGGGGAGTTCGGCGCCGTCTCGGTGGTCTCCGGCCATATCCGGGGGGCGACCAACACTATCCCCCTCCACGTGGAGATCCTTTACAACGAATACAACTACGTCGCCGCCTTTGCCGTGGCCTCGCTCCTGGCGCTTCTGGCGCTCGTCACCCTGGTGGTGAAGAGCTTCGTTGAATGGCGGATGCGGGAATTATCGTAGGGGAGGGGTTTCCCCTCCCTGGGCACGGTGACCGTGCCCCTATATCACCACAAAGGAACCATGACATGAGCATAGAGATTGTCAGTGTCAACAAACAGTTCGGCAGCTTCACCGCCCTGAACGACGTGAATCTCACCGTCCCCTCGGGAGAGCTGACGGCGCTCCTGGGCCCCTCGGGGTCGGGGAAGACGACGCTCCTGCGGATCATCGCCGGGCTCGAAATCCCCGATGGGGGGTCGATCCGCTTCGACGGCCAGGAGACCACCGACCGCCATGTGCGGGAGCGGCAAGTAGGATTTGTGTTCCAGCACTATGCGCTGTTCCGGCACATGACCGTGGAAGAGAACGTCGCCTTCGGCCTTACGGTGAAGCCGCGAAAGGAGCGTCCGGCGAAGAAGGAGATCCGGGAGCGGGTTCACGAGCTCCTGCGCCTTGTGCAGCTGGAGGGGCTCGCCGACCGCTACCCCACCCAGCTTTCCGGGGGGCAGCGGCAGCGGGTGGCCCTGGCCCGGGCCTTGGCGGTGGAGCCGAAAGTGCTTCTCCTGGACGAGCCCTTCGGCGCCCTTGACGCCAAGGTGCGGGTGGAGCTTCGGCGGTGGCTGCGGCGCCTCCACGACGAGATCCACGTCACGAGCGTCTTCGTCACTCACGATCAGGAAGAGGCCCTGGAAGTGGCCGACCGGATCGTGGTCATGAACAAGGGACGGATCGAGCAGGTGGGAACCCCGGCCGAGGTCTATGACCAACCGGCCAACCCCTTCGTTTTCGACTTCCTCGGCAGCGTGAACCTCTTCCATTGCCGGACTGAGCAGGGGCAGGCGCGGGCGGCGGCCCCGGAGCTGTCGGTGGGGTACGTTCGCTCCCACGATATCGAAGTGGAGCGGAGACAGTCCGAAGACGCTGTGGAGGCCGAGGTACGCCATATCCAGGCCGTGGGGCCGGCGGTGCGGGTGGAGCTTCTCGTGCGGGGCACCGGCAAGACGGTGGAGGCGGAACTCTCCCGGGACGGAGCGGACCGGCTAGCCCTCGACGTCGGCGAAACGGTCTACGCAAGGCCGCGGAAGATGCAGAGATTTGTGGGTGATTATCAGATTTAGATTTGGGCGCGCAGGGATGGCGAGCCAAACAGGGGAGGTGTGAGATGGCAAACGCGGCGGTTATCGATCAGGGAGAACAGTGGAGCAGCGATCTCGAGGAGAAGATCCGAGCGGCGCTTCGGGAAATACGTTTCGGCACTGTTACCCTCGTGATCCAGGACGGGAAGGTCATTCAGATCGATAAGAACGAGAAGATAAGACTTAAGTGACGGGGACTGATCTTCGGGAAGCATATTTCTTTACTAATGGAATGTTGACATGACAGCCACTTTTCTTTATCGTGCCGATTTGTTTTGTTGTAGGTATTTGTTGATTAATTAAATAGTAAATACATGCGTGACCGTATTTATCCGTTGATCGAGCCAAGAGAGAGCAGATCATGAGCAAGAAAACCCTATTCCCCGCCAAGAGCGATGTAATGGCCCGCACTCCCGACCCGGCAGTCCGTGCCATGCTGGAGCACCTGGACCAGGCTGGCATCGAGACTCCCTTCGACCGTTTCGACGCCCAGAAGCCCCATTGCGGTTTCGGCCTGGCCGGCACCTGCTGCAAAAACTGCCACATGGGACCGTGCCGGATCACGCCGAAAAGCCCGCGGGGAGTCTGCGGGGCCGATGCCCACCTGATCGTGGCCCGCAACATCCTTCGCTGGACGGCGGCCGGCGTAGCGGCCCACGGGGCCCGGGGGCGGGAGGCGATGCTGGCCCTCAAGGGAGCTGCTGAGGGCGCTCTCGATCTGCCGATCCTCGGCCCGGAGAAGGTCGTGGCCACGGCCAAGGCTTTCGGGATCTTCGACGAGAGCAAGACCATTCCGCAGATGGCGGGGGAGATTTCCCTCATCCTTCTGGAAGACCTCTGCCGGACCATTCCCGGACCGCACCGGACCCTGGAGGCCCTGGCGACACCGGAGCGGCTGGCGGTCTGGAAGGAGCTCGACATCCTCCCCGTGGGGGCCTACCACGAGGTGTTCGAGGCACTGCACCGCACCACCACCGGCACTGACGGCGATTGGGAGAACATCATGCGCCAAGTGCTCCGCTGCGGCCTTGCCTTTGCCTGGAGCAGCGTGATGGGGTCCGCAATCGCCATGGATTGCCTCTACGGGCTTCCCAAGCGGAGCAGGGTTTCCACCAATCTCGGAGCTATCACCGAAAATACCGTTAACATCGCCGTCCACGGCCACTCGCCAGTGCTGGTGGCGGCCATCGTCGCTGCCGCCCGTCGGACGGAGCTGATCGCCGAGGCGAAAGGGGCTGGGGCGGAGACCATCCGGCTCTACGGCATCTGCTGCTCGGGCCACTCGGCCCTGGCGAAGTTCGGCGACGTCACCCCGCTCACCAACGCCATGGGTGCGGAACTGGTGCTTGCCACCGGCGCCCTCGACCTCTGGGTGGCCGACGTGCAGGATGTCTTTCCCGGCATCATGGATGTTGCCGCCTGCTTCCACACCCGGGTGGTCACCACCAGTGACTCGGCCCGCCTGCCGGGGGCGGAGCATATTGCCTTCGATCATCACCATTCGAACCTGGATCAGGCCCACCAACTGGCCGAGCGGATCGTGCGGCGCGGCATCCAGTCCTTCGGTGAGCGGCAGGCCGGCAAGGTCTTCATTCCCCCGGCTCGAATGGATGCCGAGGTGGGCTTTTCCGTGGAAAACATCACCGCCACCTTCGGCGGCGCCGAGCGGCTTCTGGATCACCTCAAGAGTGGCCGCATCCGCGGCGTGGTGAATCTCGTCGGGTGCAACAACCCGAAGGTGGTCTACGAGGAGGCGGTGGTGAAGGTGGCCGAGGAGCTCATCGCCCATGACGTGGTGCTGCTGACCAACGGCTGCGCCGCTTTCGCCCTCCTGAAGATGGGCTTCTGCCTCCCCGAGGGGGTGGCCGGAGCAGGGGAAGGGCTGCGAAGTGTGGTCGGGCCGCTGAATCTGCCGCCGGTCTGGCACATGGGCGAATGCCTCGACAATGCCCGGGCCTCGGCCCTCTTCCGGGGCCTGTCCCTGACCGCCGGAGAGCCCCTGCGTCGCCTACCCTGTGCCTTTTCGAGCCCCGAGTGGTCCAACGAGAAGGGGCTTGGCGCGGCCCTCGGCTTCCGCCTCCTGGGGCTCAACTCCTACCACTGCATCGCCCCGCCCGTGGCCGGCTCGGACAAGGTTGCCCGCTTTTTCGCCGAGGCCACCCAGGAGACCCTGGGGGCGGTCATGGTGGTGGACGGCGATCCCGTGGCCCTTGCCCGTCGGATCGTCTCCGACTTCGACGAGTGCCGCGCTGCGCTCGGCTGGTCACCGTGCGGCCCCCCCGCCACGGATCGGCTCATGGCTCTCCAGCAGGAGGCGGTCCACGCTCATGCCCACGCCCACGGGCACCAACACCATCACGAACACCTGTAAAGACGGAGGATATACCCATGAACAGACGCGATTTTCTCAAGACCTCGGGACTTGTTCTGGCGGCCGCCGCCACTCCCTTCGGCCATTTCGCCTTGGCCGGCGGGTCCACGCTCACGCTGAAGATCGGCTATCTGCCTCTCACTGATCATCTTCTGATGATCGCCGCCCAGCGGGAGCAGTTCAAAAGCATTCGCATCGAGCCGGTGAGGTTTTCCTCTTGGCCCGAGATCGCCGAAGCCTTGAAGAACGGCAAAATCCACGGCGGTTTTCTCCTGACTCCGATGGGGTTAGCGCTTCGTCAAAAGGGGGCTCCGATCAAGGTGGTGCTCCTGGGACACCGCAACGGCAGCGCCATAACGGTGAAAAATTCACCCGATATCAATCGCATCGCTGATCTGCGGGGCAAGACCGTAGCCATTCCCAGTCCTTTTTCGACCCACAACCTGCTGCTGCGCAAGGCCCTGAGCGAGAAGGGGCTAGTGCCGGGGCGGGACGTGAAAGTGATAGATATGGCGCCTCCCGAGATGCCTGTTGCGCTCGCCACCGGCCGGATCCACGGCTTCATGGTGGCTGAGCCTTTCGGTGCCCAGGCCGAGGCTCAGAAGATCGGGAAAATTCTCGTTCTCTCCAAGGATATCTGGAAAGACCACATCTGCTGCACTCTGAACATGCAGGAAAAGGTCATCCAGAGCTATCCTGCCGAGGTGCAGGAGCTGATTGCGGGGCTCATCCGCACCGCTTCTTTTATCGAGTCCAAACCGGCCGAAGCGGCCAGGGTATCGGTGAAGATTCTCGGCCAGCGCTCGGAAATCGTTGAGAAAGTCCTCACTACTCCTCAGGATCGTCTTATCTTCCGGAATCTGGCCCCTTTACAGGCGGATTTTGCCGTCACTCAGGACTACATGCTGAAGTTCGGAGTCGCGAAGGACAAGGTGGATCTTGCCGGCTATCTGGATGACCGCTTTGCAAAGAGGAAAGGGTAGAGCGATGGCACTCAAGGCATTGCGCCGGGGATTGCCGGTTATAACGGCAGTGGCATTTATCGCAGTCTGGCAGGTGGTGGCCAGCTTTTATCCGCCGGAGCAGTTTCCCGCCCCCACCGACGTGGTAAAAGCCCTGGCCGAGCTCTCCGCCGACGGGGTTCTCTGGCGTCATATCGGTGTGAGCCTCGTCCGCTTCGGGGTGGCCTATGTTCTGGCGCTTGTAACGGCGGTCCCCCTTGGTCTGTTGCTCGGGCGCCAGCCCCTTGCCCGCCGCGCCGTTGACCCCCTCATCCAGCTTCTTCGTCCAATTTCGCCCATTGCCTGGTTTCCTCTCGCGGTCCTCTGGTTTGGCATCGGCAATGCTCCGGCTGTCTTTATCATATTCCTCTCAACATTTTTCCCGATGCTTGTCTCAACCATAAGTGCAGTGGTGAAGGTCCCGGCCATCTATCTGAAGGTGGCTGCCAATTTTGGCACCCGTCCTATGTCGACCTTTCTCAAGGTTGTGATTCCTGCCGCCTTTCCAGGCATCATGGTGGGGCTTCACATAGCTGTGGGGACCGGCTGGATCCATCTGGTGGCCGGGGAAATGCTGGGTGCCCAGTCGGGGCTCGGCTTCATGATCGTTGATGCTCGTAATTTTCTGCGCACCGACTGGATTCTCGCCGGTATGCTGGTGGTGGGGCTTCTGGGGCTTCTCATAAACAGGTTGATGCGGTTCGCCGAGTTGTGGCTCGGTCGTCGCTGGGGAGGTGCGGCATGAGCCGACCGGTGAAGATTCTCCTTCAAGGAGTGGAGAAACGTTATCCCGCTTCGGGAGGCGAAGAGATGACGGCTTTGCAGCGGCTCGACCTGGAGATAGGTGTTGGCGAGTTTGTCTGCCTGGTTGGACCGTCTGGCTGCGGCAAGACAACACTGATCAATCTCATGGCCGGCTTCGAGCAGCCCTCGGCCGGCACCATTACCATTGACGGCCGGCCGGTAACGGGTCCTGATCCTGATCACATCATGATCTTCCAGGATTATGGTCTTTACCCGTGGCGGACAGTTTTGGGCAACGTTCTTTTCGCCCTGGAGTCGAGGGGAATAGGGAAAAAGGAGGCCCAGGAGCGGGCCGCCGGGTACTTGGATATGGTCGGGCTCTCCTCCTTTCTTCGCAGCTTTCCTCACCAGCTCTCGGGAGGGATGAAGCAGCGGGTCGCCATTGCCCGCGCCCTGGCCGTCGAGCCGTCGGTCCTCTTCATGGACGAGCCCTTCGCCGCGCTGGACGCCTTCACCCGCCTGCGGCTCCAGGACGAGGTTCTGCGCCTGTGGGGGGAGAAGCGTCCGACGATGGTCTTCGTCACCCATGATCTCGACGAGGCCATTTACCTCGGCGGACGAGTAATTCTCATGGCCCCGGACCCAGGGCGAGTAAGGAAGATTCTTTCCGTCCATCTCCCGCGCCCCTGTGACCGGACCAGCGACGAATTTGCCGCCTACCGCCGGGAGCTCTTCGAGGAGTTTCACCTGGTGCATCGGGAAGCGGCGGGTGAGGCGGCGTACAGCATTTAGCTCGGCTGTCGCCCTTCCCGCTGTTTCCTTGTAGTGCTGTGTTGAAGCACGATGATATTTCCGCGCAATAGACGTGTAAATTTATTCGTGAAAGTAGATGTAAAGTAGTGGTAAATACCGATAATAGTACTTGACACAATTTTGTTGTTCAATTAGTCTATCAAGTAGATAGTAATTATAGTTTGAAACTCGCTGGAGCTGACCAGAAAGACTGGAGGCCAAGTGGAGATCATCATGATGATCCTGCTTGGCCTCCAGTCGTTTTGCGTACGTAACGCACACAAGGAGGAAGGACGATGGCAGAGCAGAGATACCTGTTTACCTCGGAGTCGGTGACCGAAGGTCACCCGGACAAACTGGCGGACCAGATTTCGGACGCGATCCTCGACGCGTACCTGGCACAGGACCCCCTGGCGCGGGTGGCGTGCGAGACGAGCGTTACAACCGGACTTGTCCTGCTTTTCGGCGAAATCTCGGCTGAGGCCCGTGTCAACGCGGCCCGGGTGGCGCGGGACACCATCCGGGAGATCGGCTACACGAGCAGTGAATTCGGCCTCGATGCCGACCACGCAGCGGTGCTCGTCTCCCTCGACGAGCAGTCGCCCGACATCGCCCAGGGGGTGAACCGGGCGCTGGAGGCCCGCGAGCGCGGCGACCACGACGGCTATCTCGACTCCGTCGGCGCGGGGGACCAGGGGCTGGTGTTCGGCTTCGCCACCGACGAAACCCCGGAGTACCTGCCGACGAGCATCGCCTTGGCCCACCGGCTGGCCCGGAGGCTCACGGAGGTGCGCAAGAGCGGGGTGCTTCCCTATCTGCGCCCCGACGGCAAGACCCAGGTGACGGTGGAGTACGAGGGTGACCGGGTGGTACGGATCGACACGGTTGTTGTTTCGGCCCAGCACGATCCCGATGTGGCGCCGGAACGGATAAGGGAGGACATCCTCGCCCAAGTTGTCCGTCCGGTGGTACCGGCGGAACTCCTCGACGGCGACACCCGCTACTTCATCAACCCCACCGGCCGGTTCGTGGTGGGCGGGCCCCACGGCGACGCCGGCCTCACCGGCCGCAAGATCATCGTCGATTCCTACGGCGGCTTTTCCCGCCACGGTGGCGGCGCCTTTTCGGGGAAGGACCCCACCAAGGTGGACCGCTCCGGCGCCTATGCTGCCCGGTACGTGGCGAAGAACGTGGTGGCCGCAGGGCTTGCCCGGCGTTGCGAGGTCCAGATCGCCTACGCCATCGGCGTGGCACGGCCGGTATCGATCTTCGTCGAAACCTTCGGCACCGGGGTCATCGCCGACGGAGAGCTTGCTGCCCTGATCGCCACACACTTCGACCTTCGCCCGGCGGCGATCATCGAGGAGCTGGAGCTCCGCCGTCCCATCTATCGCCAGACCGCCGCCTACGGCCACTTCGGCCGTACCGACCTCGACCTCCCCTGGGAGCGGACGGACAAGGCCAAGAAGCTGGAGCAGGCGGTGTTCAGGAAATCGGCGTAGAGAGACGTTCCCGTGCCCGCCGGTCCTCTGACGGGCACGGCAAATCCACCGGAAGGAGAAGGTCCATGGCAGTCGCACTGCAGAGAAAAAGAGAGGCGGAATTGACCCTGGACGAGGTCGTAGCCAAGTACCCTGACGTCCCCCGGCTGATAGCCCTGAAGATCGACGCCCAGCGGCGGGGCGTTCACTACACCGAGCGTGCCCTCAGTATCGTCGACGATTCCGTCCAGATGCGCAGCCCTTACATATTCGGTTCCCGGGACGGGGAGATCAAGCCGCTGCCCGAGTCTCTGATCCTCCGGGACGGCACCTCCATCCTCACCGATCCTACCCCCTTGGAGCAGGACCCGTACCTGGTCGATCTGGTGGATGGGCGTCTGGCGCTGGTCGATGGCGGCGAAGTGATGGAGTTCGTGGATCTCTGGCCCAAACCACGCTACTACGACAAGACGACGAGCTCGGGCATCCCCATGAGCCATATCGTCAGCGCCCGTCCCCAGCGGCTCAACATCTTCCAGTCCAGTTTTTGCCATTTCTGGGCCGACAAGAAGGAATGCCGCTTCTGCGACATCGTCACCCACACGAAGCAGCAGAAGGACGAGCTTGGGGTACCCGCGCGGCTGAAGCCCCGGGATGTCAGCGAAACCATCCGGGAGGCCCTCAAGGAGCCCGGTCGCTTTACCGGCATGTGCCTCACCGCCGGGTCTGTGCTCAAGGGGGAGGAGATCTTCGACCGCGAGGTGGAGTACTACATCGAGACCCTCCAGGCGGTCGGCGAGAACTTTTCGACCCGGAAGTTCCCCAGCCAGCTGATCGCCTCGGCCTTCAACGAGAAGCAGCTCGCGCGGCTCTACGAGGAGACGGGACTCACGAGCTACACGAGCGACCTGGAGGTGCTGGGGGAGCGGCTTTTCAACTGGATCTGCCCCGGCAAGGCCCAGGCGGTGGGCTACCGGAAATGGCAACAGCGCCTGATCCGGGCGGTGGATATCTTCGGCCGGGGGAACGTCGGCACGGGCCTCGTGGGAGGGGTGGAGCTGGCCAAGCCCAGCGGTTTCACCAGCGAGGACGATGCCCTGGAGTCGACCCTGTCCGAAGCGGAGTACTTGGCGGAACACGGTGTGACCACCGTCTTCATCGTTTGGGTGCCGCGGCCCGGCTCGTACTTCCGCGATCAGCAGAACCCGTCCCTCGAATACTTCGTGCGCCTGGCCAAGGGGCTCCACGACCTGCGGGTCAAGTACGAGCTGGGTGTCGATTTCGACGACTACCGCCGCTGCGGCAACCACCCCGACACTGATCTGTCGCGGCTTTTGTAGGGAAAGAAAAAAGGAGGAAGAACATGGCGGCACATCTGAGCAAAGAGATCATCGACCTTTTCGCCGACACTGAATCCACCAAGGTGCTGGCCACCCTGGACGAATACGGCGTCCCCCACGTGGTGGTGAAGCAGTCGCTGCACGTGGGAGACGACGGCAACCTCCTCTACCTGGAACTGTTGGAGTCCTCCCGGACCAACAAGAATCTGGTGCGCAGCATCTGGTTCGACCGGAAGGTCTCCGTTGCCGTCACGGGGAGGGGAGGACAGAGCTACCTGATCAAGGGGAGGCCGGTGAAAACCCACATAACCGGCCCGGTTTTCCAGCAACACTACCAGGCCATCCGGGAACGGCTTGGCGACGTGGACCTGGCGGCGGTCTGGGTGATCGAGCCTGAAGAGATACTTGACGAGACCTTTGTCGCCCGCAAGGTCGAGGAAGAGCTGAAGCACCCCTTATTCACCCATCTCGACCGGCTGGTAAGACATTGATTTAGGAGGGAAGGTCATGAACAGAATATTCAGTTATCTTGCGGCGGCGGTGCTGGCCACACTCCTCGGAGGGATGGCGGCAGTCGCGGGGGCAAGTGAAATCAGGATCGCTACCCAGCCCATTCCCCACTATGCGCCGATCTTCGTCGCCAAGCAGAAAAAGTGGGTGGAGGAGGAACTGGCCAAGGTCGGCGCAAAACCTGCCCTCAAATGGACATCCTTTGCCGCCGGGCCCCCCATCAACGAGTCGTTCGCGTCGGGTCAGCAGGATATCGGCTTTCTCGGCGACACGCCTGCCATCATCGGCAAGGCCGCTGGTATCAACACCCGGATCATAGGCCTTACTTCCACTGGTCCCAGGTCCCTCGCGGTCATCGTGCCGTCCGCTTCGAAGATCAGATCGCCGAAGGAGCTGAAAGGAAAGAAGGTGGCGGTGGTCAAGGGATCCTATGCCCATCACCTGCTCGTCCTGGTCCTGCAAACGGGGGGGCTCTCCGTCAACGACATCGAGCTCATCAACCTCTCCCAGGCCGACATCGCAACCGCCATCGTCAACGGCAACATCGAGGCGGCGGCGGTCTGGGAGCCGCTGATTACCAAGCTGGAGACCCAGGAGGCGGTGCGGGTGCTGGCCGACGGTACCGGCATCAAGAAGGGGGCGCTTGTGATCATCGCCACCGACGATTTTGTGAAAAGGAGCCGGGAGCAGGTTAAGGCGCTTCTTAGGGCCTACCAGCGCGGGGCGCAGTTCATCAGATCCAACCCAAGGGAAGCGGCCCGGCTGATTGCCGCCGATGTCAACCTCCCGCCGGACCTCCTCCTCAAGGTGTTCCCGAGGTTCGACTATAACCCGTCCATTCAGGCTGATGACGTCGAGGAGATCAGGAAGAGCGAGGCGTTCATGCGGAGCGCAGGGCTCATCAAGAAACCGGTCAACATCGATTCTTTCGCGGACCCAAGCCTCGTGCGGGAGAGCGGGATCAAATAATGGAAGCATATGTAGGGGCAATTCACGAATTGCCCCTACACCACCGGAGGATCCATCATGGCCCATAACAGCAATTCGGGCTTGCAGAAGATTAAACACCTGCTCCAGTACGTCGGCCTTTCGGTCGTCATCCTGGCCGTTTGGCAGACGCTCTCTCAGCTGGGCTACATCAGGCCGATCATTCTGCCGCCACCTTCCCAGATTGCCCTGACCTTCTGGGACCTCCTGAGGAGCGGAGCCATGGCCCGCCACATTGGGATCAGCGTGCTGCGGGTGCTGGAAGGGTTCGGCATCGCCGCTCTCCTGGGGCTTTCCCTCGGCATCGCCATCGGCCTCTCCCGGACCCTGGACCGGCTCACCGACCTCATTATCCAGGTGATAAAGCCTATCCCCCCCATCGCCTGGATTCCGCTGGCGATCCTCTGGTTCGGGATCGGCGAGAAGTCGAAGGTCTACATCATCTTCCTCGGGGCTTTTTTCCCCATCATTATCAACACCATCGACGGGATCCGCCAGACTGACCACAAGTTCGTGGAAGTAGCCAGGATCCTGGAGGTCCCGCGACTCAGGTTCGTGCGTCAGGTGGTGATTCCCGGGGCGTTCCCCGCCATCATGACCGGCTTACGGGTGGGGCTCATGGTGGCGTGGATGTGCGTGGTGGCGGCCGAGCTGATCGCCGCCGGCAGCGGCATCGGCTACCTGATCATGGATGCCCGGCAGCTCTCCCAGTCTGACGTGGTGCTGGTCGGAATGATTACCATCGGGGTCGTCGGAAAGCTGATGGACAGCCTGATCAAGCGTCTGGAGAGGCGGTTGATCAGCTGGAAGGTTTCTTATGCCGGCGATTAGGAGGAGATCATGGTAGGAGGATCGGTCGGCGACAAACTGGTCATCGAGGGTCTCCATAAGAGCTACCCGGTCCGTACCGGCGAGGTGACCGCATTGGAGGATATCAACCTCACCATAGGGAATGGAGAGTTCATCGCCATCGTCGGCGCCAGCGGCTGCGGCAAAAGCACTCTGCTGCGCATCATCGCCGGGCTGGAAAATGGCTACGACGGGACGGTCAGGCTCGGCGACAGGCGGATTGCCGGCCCGGGGCTCGACCGGGGGATGGTCTTCCAGGAGCACCGGCTCCTCCCCTGGCTCACGGTGGAACAGAACGTGGCCTTCGGTTTGAACGGACTGGTACCCGGGGAGAAGGAGCGGCTGGTGCGCGAGCATCTTGATCTCGTTGGCCTGACCGGATTCGCACGGGTCCACCCCCACCAGCTTTCGGGGGGAATGGCCCAGCGGGTCGCCATTGCCAGGGCGCTTGTCAACCAGCCCGGGCTTCTCCTTCTCGATGAGCCGTTCGGTGCCCTGGACGCCCTCACCAAGATCCAGATGCAGCAGGAGATCCTTCGCATCTGGGAGGTGGAACGTACCACCATGGTCCTCGTCACCCACGACATCGACGAGGCCATCTACTTGGGGGACCGGGTGGTGATCATGTCGAGCCGGCCTGGTACCGTGAAGAGGATCGTGCCGGTGAACCTCCCCAGGCCCCGCGACCGAACCAGTTACGAGTTCGTGGAGATCCGCAGGGAAATTTACGCCGAGTTCTTCGCCGAGGCGGAGAGGCCGTTCGCGTACGCCATTTAGATCGGAAATCAAGAAAACGGAGGCCTGAACATGCGAATCCTGCTCATCAATCCCGCCTTTTACGACGGCAAGGAATTCAGCAACCGCTTCGACGACTACCTCGACTGGATCAAGGGGGGCAACCTCTACGTGGCTCCCTTCGAGCCCCCCATTGGGCTCGCGTTCCTGAGCGCCTACCTGAAAGAGTGGGGCCACGATGTGGAGCTTCTCGACATGCAGGGGCTCCTCATGGACAGCGGGGCGCTCGTTACGCGGATCGAGGCGTTTGCTCCCGACATAATCGGCATAACCGCCATGACCCCCACCATCCCGGAGGCGTTGCGGGTGGCGGAGCTCTCCCGTACCGTGGCTCCCGGGGTGAAGGTGGTGCTCGGCGGGGTCCATCCGACCCTCGACCCGGCCGGCGTGCTCGCGGACCGGAACGTCGACTTCGTGATCCGGGGGGAGGGTGAAGTCGCCTTTGCCGAACTTGCTGAAGCCCTCGAAAACGGCAGTTCTCCCCACGACATCGAAGGGGTAAGCTACCGGATCGACGGAGAGGCGGTAATCAGGGGAAAGGCCCCCCTCATCACAGATCTGGACACCCTGCCGATGCCCGACTACGAGGCCTTTCCGGTGGAGAGGTACATCGAGCACAACCGTCACCTGCGAAGCATCCGCGGCATCTCCATGATCGTTTCCCGCGGCTGCCCGTTCCAGTGCACCTTCTGCGCGGTGCACCAGACCATGGGGCGGAAGTGGCGGATCAAATCGCCCCAACGGGTGGTGGACGAACTGGTCGCCCTGAAGGAAGGCCACCAGCTGGAGGGGGTTTGGTTCAAGGACAGCATCTTCAACCTCGACCGCCAATGGGTGAAGGAGTTCTGCCGCCTGATGATCGAGCGGAAGGTGGAGATCGCCTGGCAGGCTCTCACTCGCGTCGACCTGATCGACGAGGAGGAGCTGAAGCTCATGAAGCGGGCCGGGCTCACCCAGCTCGACCTGGGGATCGAGACCGGTTCGCCGAAGAGCCTGGTGCGGCTGAAGAAGGGGATCACCGTAGAGAGGATCAGGGAAAAGGTCGCGCTGGCGAAGCGGTACGTCAAGGTCTTCGGCTTCTTCATGATCGGCATCCCCGGCGAGGATGAAACGGATGTGCAACAGACATTCGACCTGGCCAAGGCCCTGGAGCTTGACCGCTGGACCTGGAGCATCTACAGCCCGCTTCCCGGCTCGGCCCTCTACGACGAACTGATTGCCGAAGGGCGGATCGAGCCGTACCGGCTCGACTACCACCATGTGCATTTTACCGAGGCCTATGCCGGGATATGCGACATTCCTCAGGCCCGGTTGAAGGAACTCTATCGGGAGATCAACGACCACTTCTACCGGCAAAGTTCAACGAATACGCCAGTTGCGCAAGCGGGATGAAAGAAGGAAATGGAGACACCATGGCGCCAGAACACATCGTCATAGCAGGCAGAAGCGGCGTCGGTAACTCAACGACGGCGGTGAATGTCTCCGCTGCCCTTGCGGAAGAAGGGTACAGGCTGGCCCATGTGGGGTATGACCAGCGTCGGCTTTCGACAGCTCCGCTGCGGGGAGAGGGGAAGCTTGTACCCTGCGGTGGGGAATGCCTTGAAGGAAGGACTGCCTGCGTATTCGGCTACCGGGGAATTCTGTGCGTCGAGGCAGGGAATGGAGACCACGGAGAAACGGAAGTGGCGCTCGGCAGGCTCTGCCACTTTGAAGAAATAGCCCGGCACCGTCTTGATTATGTAATCCATGACATCTCGGGGGGGCCTGAGGCAGTCCTCTCCTTCCTCTCGAAAGCGGGCGAACCATGGCGGCTCTTCATGGTGACCTCGGCCGATATCGCCTCGATACATACCCTGAATGAATTCATTGCACGATTCAACGGGTTGAAAAACGGAAAGGGGCGGTTCGGCGGCATCATCGCCAACAATCTGTCGGGTCCCTTCTTCGAGTCGGTGGTGGGTGATTTCATTTGCGAGACGGGCGCCCATCTGGTGGCGAACATTCCCCGGTCGATGATGGTCTCGGTGGGGGAGTTCTGCACTCTCCCCCTGGTGCACGTGGCGCCCCGGGGGCACGTGACGGCCGTCTACCGGAAGATTGCCCGTGCCGTGGCAGAGGGAAAGGATGCGCGCGTTCCCCGTCATCTGGACGATGGGGCGCTGGCGGCATGGTCCCGGCGCTGGCGGGAGATCATCGACGAGTTGGAGAACGGGATCGTGCGCGATGGGGCTGCCATCTGACATCATTGGAAAAATCAAGTGCCATTATTTTCGCGAACGGAGGAGGCCATGGCGACACCCTGCACTGGCAGACGGAACATTCAGGGTCATCCCTGCTTCGGGGGGGACCACCGCAGAAACGGGCGCATCCATCTGGCGGTGGCGCCCCGCTGCACCATCAAATGCGCCTACTGCACCCGAAAGCACGACTGCGTCAATGAGTCGCGCCCCGGCGTGGCGAGCCGCATCCTCACCCCGCAGGAGGCACTTGAGAGGGTTCGCGAAGTGGCGGCGAGCAAGACCCTCGGCCCGATCATCAAGGTGGTCGGGATTGCCGGGCCGGGCGATCCCCTGGCGAATGAGGAGACCTTCGAGACCTTTCGTCTCGTGGGGGAGGAATTTCCCCATCTGGTGAAGTGCCTCAGCACCAACGGGCTCCTTCTCCCGGAAACGGCGGACCGCCTCGGTGCTCTGGGGCTCGGGAGTCTCACGGTGACCATCAATGCCCTCGATCCAAGGGTTGGCTCCCAAATTTACTCCCACGTTTTTCATGGGGGGAAGCGATATTCCGGTCCCGAAGGTGCCTCCATCCTCATCGCCAACCAACTGGAGGGACTTGCGAGGGCCGCCGCACTGGGGATTGTGGTCAAGGTCAACACGGTCCTGATCCCCGGAGTCAATGACGGCGAGATCGAGCTGATCTCCCGGGAGGTGAAGGATTTGGGCGCCGCGGTCATGAACGTGATGCCCCTCATTCCCCTGGCCGACATGGCCCACGTAGTGCCGCCGTCGCCCGAGTATCTGGAAGAGCTGCGCAGCATCGGCGAGCGGGTGATCGGCCAGTTCCGCCACTGCCGCCAGTGCCGTGCGGACGCGGTGGGGTTGGTCGGCGGCGAAAAGAGTGCTCCCGATCCATAGGACCGGGAAGTTCCGAATGCACGGAAACGGATGTTGAAACACCATCCAGAAAAAGGAGAATAGAAAATGCCGAAGAAAAAGGTCAAAACAATCGCAATTTACGGCAAGGGGGGGATTGGCAAGTCGACCACCACATCCAACATCAGCGCGGCGCTGTCGGTGGCGGGGCTCAAGGTGCTCCAGATAGGCTGCGACCCCAAGAGTGACTCCACCACCACCCTGCGGGGGGGCGGCTACATTCCGACCATCCTCGATACCCTTCGCGAGAAGAAGAGTGTCAAGTCGAACGAGGTGATCTTCGAGGGGTTCAACGGCATCTATTGCGTGGAAGCCGGCGGACCGGCCCCGGGGGTTGGTTGCGCGGGACGGGGCATCATAACGTCGGTGGAGCTTCTGAAGCAGCTGCGGGTCTTCGAGGAGCTCGACCTGGACATCGTCGTCTACGACGTCCTCGGCGACGTGGTCTGCGGGGGATTCGCGGTGCCGGTGCGCGAAGGGATCGCCGACCATGTCTTCACCGTATCGTCGGCCGACTTCATGGCGATCTACGCCGCCAACAACCTCTTCAAGGGAATCCAGAAGTATTCCAACAACGGCGGGGCGCTTCTGGGAGGGGTGATCGCTAACTCCATCAACACCGACTATGCCCGTGAGATCGTGGATGACTTCGTCTCCCAGACCAAGACCCGGGTGATCGAATATGTTCCCCGTTCGGTCACGGTGACCCAGAGCGAGCTCCAGGGGAAGACCGCCATCGAGGCGTTCCCCGAATCGGAGCAGGCGAAGGTCTACAAGGCTCTGGCGAGCAAGATCTGGAATCACGCCGAGTCGAAGGTTCCTTCACCTCTTGGCGAGAAAGAGCTTCACGAGTGGGCGTTCCGCTGGGCCGACACGCTCCTGGCCATGGAGACCGGTGAGGTGCGGGGAGTTGCGGCGGCCATCTGACCGCGCTCCGCTTGAATCTGGAGGGTGAGTAGGTATGTATGTATTTGCCGAAACGATGACATCGAAGGAACGGACCGTGGCGGCCCTCACGGGGAAGCCCTACGACCGGATCCCGGTCAACCTCCTCATCAGCGACCATGCGGCGCGGGTTATCGGCGTGACGGTGGGAGAATACAATAATTCCGCCCGGCTCATGGCCCAGGGGCAGATCGCCGCCTGGCGTCGTTACGGGGCGGACAACGTCAACACCGGCCCTGGCCTCACCGGCATTGCCGAGGCGATTGGCAGCAGGCTTGCCTTCCCTGACAGCACCCCTTACGTGGCCGACCATGTCGTGAAGGAAGAGGCCGACCTGGACCGGCTCACGGTTCCTGACCCGGAGCGCCACGGCCGGCTTCCCCTGTTTCTGGAGGCGGCCACCATCGTCCTGAAGGAGATCGGCGACCAAGTGCCGCTGTCCATGACCACTTCGGGGCCCTTCACCACGGCCGCCGGCATCCGCGGCACAGAGCAGTTCCTGCGGGATCTGCACCGGAACCCGGCCTTTGCCCACCGGCTGCTGCGCCTGGTCACCGACAGCATCATCCGCTTCGCCACTGCAGCGGTCGGGGTAGGGGCAAGGATCGGCCTGGCCGACCCCACCGCCTCCGGCACCATGATCAGTCCCCGCCAGTTCCGCGAGTTCGCCCTGCCGTACCTGCGGGAGGTAACCGTCGCTGTAGCCCGTGTCGCCGGATTTCCCCCGTCGCTCCACATCTGCGGAAACACCAGCAAGATCTGGCCGGAGATGGCAGATACCGGCGTGTCGGTCCTGAGCCTCGACGATGCCGTGGACATTGCCGAGGCAAGGCGGCTGGTCGGTGACCGGGTGGCGCTCCTCGGCAATGTCCGCCCTACGGCCACCATGTTCATGGGCACCCCCGACGATGTGCGGGCCAATGCCCGGGAATGTCTCGCCAAGGGGTGGGACAACCCGAAGGGATACATCCTCGGCCTCGGCTGCGGCCTTCCTATCGACACGCCACCGGAAAACATCCACGCCCTGGTGGAGGCCGCCCGCACCTGTGGCCGCTGGCCCCTGGACCCGGCCAATTTCTCCCGGGAGCAGGCCGCCTGACAAATCCCATTCTGTGTAGCCTGGGGGGCGAAACGGTCCGGATTATGGAGACGGCCTCCTTGACCATGGGGTCCGCTGCTGGCATCCTTATCGGGTGATGTCAGACCAGAGCGGAGGAACAGACCATGGAACTGCGCAATACCCGCACCACCATCCTCACCGAGGGCGATCCCGAACAGAAGCGTGCCGAGATCCTGGAGTACTTCCATCGCACCTTCGACATCGACGAGAAGCTCTACGAAACCCTGAAATACGACGACACCTTCTACCTGCGGGCCGATCGGCTTCGGCATCCGCTCATCTTCTACTTCGGCCACACCGCCACCTTTTTCATCAACAAGCTGACCATCGCCCGGGTGATCGACACCCGCATCAACCCCCGCTTCGAGTCGATGTTCGCGGTGGGGGTGGACGAGATGTCGTGGGACGACCTGGATGCCACCCACTACGACTGGCCCACCCGCCAGGCGGTGAAGGAGTACCGCGACAAGGCCCGCGAACTGGTGGACGGCCTGATCCGCCGCATGCCGCTGAAGCTCCCCATTACCTGGGAGGACCCTTTCTGGGCGATCATGATGGGAATCGAGCACGAGCGCATCCACCTGGAGACCTCGTCGGTGCTGATCCGCCAGCTTCCCATCGACCAGGTGGTGCAGCTCCCTTTCTGGGACATCTGTCGCGAGGCCGGTGAGCCGCCGGCCAACGAACTGCTGCCGGTGCCGGCGGGGAAGGTGGTCCTCGGCAAGCCGAAGGATCACCCGCTCTACGGCTGGGACAATGAGTACGGCCGCCACGAGGCCGAGGTGGCCGGCTTCAAGGCCGCACGCCTCCTGACCTCCAATCGGGAATATCTGGCGTTTGTCGAGGCCGGCGGCTACCGCGAAGAGCGGTGGTGGACCGAGGAGGGGTGGAACTGGCGCAATTTCCGCGAGGCGGAGCATCCTCTCTTCTGGGTTAAGGGTGACGGCGGCTGGAAGCTGCGGACCATGGTGTCGGTCATCGACCTCCCCTGGAACTGGCCGGTGGAGGTGAACCAGTTGGAGGCCAAGGCCTTCTGCGCCTGGAAGTCCGACCAGACGGGGCTGCCGATCCGCCTCCCCACCGAGGACGAGTGGAACCGGCTGCGGGACGTTTCCGCCATTCCCGATCAGCCCTGGTGGGAGAGGGCGCCGGGGAACATCAACCTGGAGCACTGGTCCTCCTCCTGCCCGGTGGACCGCTTCCGTTTCGGCGATTTTTACGACGTCATCGGCAATGTCTGGCAGTGGACCGAGACCCCCATCTATCCCTTCCACGGCTTCGTTATTCACCCGTGGTACGACGACTTCTCCACGCCGACCTTCGACACCCGCCATAACCTGATCAAGGGAGGCTCCTGGATCTCCACCGGCAACGAGGCGACCCGCGACTCCCGCTACGCCTTCCGCCGTCACTTCTTCCAGCACGCCGGTTTCCGCTACGTGGAGAGCGCCGCCCCGGTGGAGATCCACCAGGACCAGTACGAGACCGATGCACTGGCGGCCCAGTACTGCGACGCCCACTACGGCGAAGAGCATTTCGGCGTTCCCAACTTCCCGGCGGCCTGCGCGCGGATATGCCTTGGCCTGATGGAAGGGAGGCGCAAGGGGCACGCCCTGGATCTGGGATGCGCCGTGGGGAGGGCCGCCTTCGAATTGGCCCGGGGGGGCTTCGAGAGGGTCACCGGTCTCGATTTCTCCACCCGGTTTTTCCGCCTGGCAGCCCGGATGCAGGAGGAGGGATACCTGCGCTACGCCTTCCCGGAGGAGGGTGAGATCCTCTCGTTCCACGAGATCGGCCTGGCCGATCTGGGGCTCGACGGCATCCGCGAACGGGTGGAATTCTTCCAGGCCGATGCCTGCAACCTGCCGGAGAAGTTCACCGGTTACGACCTGGTGCTGGCGGCCAACCTCATCGACCGGCTCTACTCGCCGCGCCGCTTCCTGACCACCATCCACGAGCGGATCAATCCCGGCGGACTGCTGGTGATCACCTCTCCCTACACCTGGCAGGAGGAATCCACCAAGAAAGAGGAATGGCTCGGGGGGTACAAGGATGCGGGAGAAAACGTCACCACCCTGGACGGGCTGAAGGAGGCGCTGGCTCCCCATTTCCGCCCGGTCGGTGAGCCGCGGGACGTCCCGTTCGTGATCCGCGAGACCCGGCGCAAGTTCCAGCACAGCATCGCCGAGCTCACCGTCTGGGAGCGGCGGTGACGAGATATTTCACGCAAAGGAAGACAGATGACGCGACACCGTTTTGATTTCGACACCATCATCGATCGCAGCAACACCGCCAGTGAAAAATGGGACAAATACCGGGGCCGGGACATAATCCCCCTCTGGGTGGCCGACATGGACTTCCGCTCGCCGCCGGCCGTTATCGAGGCCCTGCACGAACGGGTCGAGCACGGAGTCTTCGGCTACACCCATCCCCCTGCCGAACTGGTGGAGGCGGTTCGGGCGCACCTGCTGGCCGATTACAGATGGGCCGTGGAGGAGGAGTGGATCGTCTGGCTCCCGGGCCTGGTCTGCGGTCTGAATGTCACCTGCCGGGCCGTGGGCGGGGCAGGTGACGAGGTCGTCACCTTTACCCCGATTTATCCGCCGTTCATGTCGGCACCGGGGCTGTCCGACCGGGGGCTGGTCAAGGTTCCCCTGCAACTGCGGGAGGGGCGTTGGGTGGCCGACCTGGAGGCCTTGGAGCGGGCCATCACCCCGCGCACCAAGCTCCTCCTGCTCTGCTCGCCTCACAACCCGGTTGGGCGTGCCTGGTCGCGGGAAGAGCTGGCGCAGTTCGCGGAGGTTGCAGAGCGGCACAACCTGGTTATCGGCTCCGATGATATCCATGCCGGCCTGGTGCTGGACGAGGACAGGCGTCACATCCCCATCGCCACCCTCTCGGCGGAAACGGCGCGGCGCACCATCACCCTGCTGGCACCCAGCAAGACCTACAACATCCCTGGTCTCGGCTGCTCCTTTGCCGTCATCGGCGATCCCGGCCTGCGCCGGGCCTTCAGAAAGGCCATGGGGAGGATCGTCCCCCACGTGAACACCCTCGGCTATACCGCCGCCCAAGCCGCCTATCGGGACGGCGAGGAATGGCGCCAGGCGCTCCTTGCGTACCTGCGCGGCAACCGCGAGCTGGTGGCGGCGGAGGTCAATGCCATGCCCGGGTTGAGCATGGCCCACGTGGAAGCGACCTATCTGGCCTGGATCGACGCCCGTGCCACCGGAATTCCGGACCCGGCGCGCTTTTTCGAAGAGGCCGGGGTAGGGCTCTCCGACGGTGCCGACTTCGGCGCGCCCGGTTTCGTTCGGCTCAACTTCGGCTGCAGCCGCTCACTGCTTGTGGAGGCGCTGGGGCGGATGAGGAGGGCTTTGACGGAATTCCGGGGGTAGCATACATGATGATTTCTTGACCTGTGATAGCATAGGCGAACTACGACCCCCCTCAATCCCCCCTATGAAATAGGGGGGAAGCGAGCTCCAGCGAGCAGGGGGGGTACATCCCCCTTGTGAAACAGGGGAGAAGCGAGCGAAGCGAAGCAGGGGGGTCATCGAACATGATCAGTGTTATTGCATCAATTACGGTAATAGAGGGGGAGCTGGCGAGGTTTCTCGAAATCTTCAAGGCAAAATTGCTGGTCCGGGCAGAGGATGGCTGCATCGAGTATTTCCCGACCCTTGACGTGGACTCCGGCTTGCCGGTCCAGGTGAAGGAACCGTCGACCGTTACGATAATCGAGAAGTGGCAGAGCCTGAATGCCCTGCATGCCCATCTGGGTACGCCTCACATGCTTGCCTACCGGGAAGAGACGAAGGATATCGTCGAGAAGGTTTCCCTCAAGGTGCTTCAGGAAGCGTAGCGATCCATTAATTGGTTCAACTGCTGAAACGAGAAAGGCCGGCGTCCAATGGGCGCCGGCCTTTCTCGCTATTGGGGCTTCAGGCAGTTCAGCAGGCAGGTTCTCAGGGAACAGACCCCGCAGGAATGGCACATGTGCACCGGGATGTTCCGCGCTTTCGCCATGCTCAGCGCCTCGTTCCTGACGCGGTGGGAAACCTTGTTGGTGAAAAGGATCATGGCTTCGGCGCTGCCGATCTTCGATGACAGGCCGGTCTGGGATTTGGTGAATACCTTGAGCCGAACACCGCAGTCCTCCGCTTCTTCCACGTAGTGCCTTTCAAGCCGGTCCATCCCCCCGATCAGGACGACGTTCATCGGATTTCCCTCCTTCCTTCTCCCGTACTCCGGGTGGCGTCAGGCATCTTCCTTCCGGTAGACCACCGCCAGGGCGTGCTTGCGATAGTAGTGGCTTCGGCGCCGGAAGCCGAAGGGGGCAACCAGACGGTCGAGCTCGTCGTGGGAGTACGTCTTCACGCACCCCGGGCAGGTCAGGTGGTGGGCGCAGGTGCTGCCGCACGAGCCGTCCTCCCTGCGGCAGCGTACTTCGATCAGCAGGTAGCCGCCGGGCCGGATGTTGAGCTCGATGTTTTTCAGGTAACGCCATTTCTCGGCGCCTTCGGGGATGATGTTGAGAACGTAGGTGGAGACCACCAGATCCGCTTCCAGGCCGGCCCGGGACAGCTCGCCGTCATCGAGGATGCCGGCGAGGGCCATGGCGCCGGCCATGCGGACGATCCGCTCCACCTGTTCGGGGACATCTGCCGCGTAGACGGTGAACCCCTGGCGCACCAGAAACCTGGCGTTGCGCAGATTTCCCGCTCCGTAGTCCAGAACGGTCCGCACTTCGCTTTTGCAAAAGAACCTGCTGTAGCGCCTGACGCTTTCGGCTGCCAATGCCATGCTGGGCTCCTTTCTAAATTACATCTGCAAGTGCGCAAATAAAAACTACCTAATAGATAGGCTAATTAATATAACTAAAATTGTCAAGTATAATATGCGATGTGGGATGGAACCCTGCGGCCGTGTATGTTAATCAATAGGACAAAGACTATAATTTTGATAGGCAAAATAGAAATATGTTGACTTTGCCAATTTGGCTGGCTACTATCGGAATCAAGAAAACAGTCTATCTGATAGGTAGACAATAATGATTGTATCGGCTGGCTGCGAAGATTCTCGCAGCTGCCGGGCTGACCAGAAAACTGGAGGCCAGGGATTGAGGGTTCACACGGAACCTCTCCCTGGCCTTTGTGCTTTTCAGGGGAGGAAATGATGGAGAGGAAAAGTCCTTCCCCTCGTTATCCAAGGGACGGTGGACGAAGCCCTCTCCATTGTCGGCAGACGGCATCTCGGTGCAGGCGATTCCCGGATCAACAGAAACAACAACGGGGAATTCTCCCACTAACCCGAATCAGAAGGAGACGACAACCATGGCACGAATTTACAGCAACCTTACTGACCTCATCGGCGGCACTCCCCTTCTGCGGCTGAACCGGGTTACAGACGGGGCCCCGGCGGAGGTGGTCGCAAAGCTCGAAGCGTTCAACCCCGGCGGCAGCGTGAAGGACCGGATCGGCTTCGCCATGATCAAGGACGCTGAGGAGCGGGGGCTCATCAAGAAGGATACGGTCATCATCGAGCCCACAAGCGGCAACACCGGCATAGCCCTTGCCTTTGTGGCAGCGGCCCGGGGCTACCGGCTTATCCTCACCATGCCCGACACCATGAGCATCGAGCGGCGCAACCTCCTGAAGGCCTACGGTGCCGAGCTGGTACTGACCCCCGGCGCCAGGGGGATGAAGGGGGCGGTGGAAAAGGCGGCGGAGTTGGCGGGGGAGATCCCTAATTCTTACGTCCCGCAGCAGTTCAAGAACCCGGCGAACCCCGAGATTCACCGGGCCACTACGGCGGAGGAGATCTGGAACGACACCGACGGCAAGGTGGACATCGTGATCGGCGGGGTCGGCACCGGCGGAACCATCACCGGCGTGGGTGAAGTGCTCAAGGCACGCAAGCCCGACCTGAAGGTTGTTGCGGTGGAGCCCTTCGATTCGCCGGTCCTCTCCGGCGGCCAGCCGGGCCCCCACAAGATCCAGGGGATCGGCGCCGGCTTCGTCCCTGACGTTCTCAACACCGACGTGATCGATGAGATCTTCAAGGTAAAGAACGAGGAAGCCTTCGCCGTCGGCCAGCGCCTGGCTCGGGAGGAAGGGCTGCTGGTGGGGATATCGGCGGGCGCGGCCGTCTTCGCCGCCACCCAGCTGGCGAAGCGGCCGGAGAACGCCGGCAAGCAGATCGTGGTGGTCCTCCCTGACACTGGCGAGCGCTACCTCTCCACAGCGCTTTTCCAGGAAGTATAAAGACATATTTACGTAATTACGTGGACGGGTTCTCCCGTCCTTGCCTCGCCGCACTGTGCGCCTGAACGCACAGCCGGCGGCGGGGAGTTCCACGGCTGACCAGAAAAACTGGAGGCCGGGGCTTTACGTTTCCCGCGAGGGAACCGGCCTCGGCCTTTTTTCGTCATAGGTGAGGCAATGCATACGATTTCAATCAACGACGTGAAGTTTTCCTATGGTGCCCAGACGATCCTCGACGGGATCGACCTGGAAGTCTCGGCCGGAGAGTTCATCTGCCTCCTGGGCCCCTCCGGCTGCGGAAAGAGCACGCTGCTCCGCCTCCTGGCAGGGCTGGCTGAACCGACCTCCGGGACCATCGCCCTGGACGGCGCTCCGATTGCCGCACCGGGGCTCGACCGGGGGGTGGTGTTCCAGGACTACAGCCTCTTCCCCTGGATGACCACCGGCCAGAACGTGGTCCTGGCATTGGAGCAGGCGTTTCCCGGAAAACCGAAGAACGAGCAGCGGGAAACCGCCCAGGCGTACCTGGAAATGGTCGGCCTGGACAATGTCTTTCACAAGCTGCCGGGGGCCCTCTCCGGAGGGATGCGACAACGGGCGGCCATCGCCCGGGCCTTTGCCATCAACTCGCCGGTGCTCCTCATGGACGAGCCGTTCGGTGCCCTTGACGCAATTACCCGGGCGCGCCTGCAGGACCTGCTGCTCCAACTCTGGCAGCAGAACAAAGGTGAGCGGAAGACCGTCATCTTCGTCACCCATGACGTGGAGGAGGCGATCCTCCTTGCCAGCCGGGTGGTGGTCATGGGGCTCAATCCCGGATCGGTGAGAGGGGTGTTTGACGTCTCCATCCCCCGGCCCCGAGTCCGCCAGGAACTGTACGGCACCCCGGAATTCATCGCCCTGCGGGACCGCCTCATCGGCGAGCTCCATGCGGATGTTCTTGACGAACTGGACGAGGGGCGAACGGTCCGGACCGCCGGCGAGGGGATCTGACCGTGACCGCGGCGGCGTTGAGAGTGCTCCTTGGGGCGATTTTGCTCCTGCTGAACCTGGCAGGCGTAGCTGACGCCGCCGCGCAATCATCACCGCTGCGGCTCGGCTACCTGGATCATCCTGGTAGCGCCCTCTGCCTGGTGGCTGACTTAAAGGGATTATTCCGCGCCGAGGGAGTCCAAGTTCGTCTTGTCCGGTTCCGAGACACGGAGAGTGGGCTTGCAGCCCTGGCGGCGGGAAGGATTGACGCCGGCGCCTTTGCTGTCGATGAGACCCTGAGCCAGATTGCCGGCGGCAAGGAATTGCGGATCATCGCCGGCGGAGGGACAGCCCGAAGTGCAGACCCGCTGGCTGATCTGGATGAGGCTGCCACTCTGGAACAGGAAAGCGGCGGCATTGTGGTGGCTGTCGCGGCTCCCCGCCGTGCTCCCGGCAAGGAGGTTCTGGTCAGGTTCGTCACCGCCCTGATCCGGGCCTACCAAAGCCTGCAGAAAGAACCTGGGGGAGTCGGCCAAGGAGCGGTGCACTTCGACCCGAACCCCGACTATCGGCGGATCGAGCGCCTTTGGCGCTTCCACGACCTGCAGGGTGAGGGGAGGCCCCGGGATTTCCTGGCCAGCCATGTTTATGAGGAGATTTACTGCGACGCCCTTGACCGGCTGATGAATAGAACCGGAACGAAGGACGGCGTGCTGCAGAAACTGTTCAGCGAGGCGGTCTGCGTTCCCGATTGCTGCCCGCCCGATACCAAGAAACGAAACAAGAACAAGGGAGGTTCACGATGAAACGCATCATGGCATTCGTACTGTCGTTGACGTTACTGGCCGGCACCGCATTCGGGGCCAATCTGCCGAAACTGCGGGTCGGCTACGTGCCGGAGCCGGCCCACGGGCTGTATTTCGTGGCCAAGGAGAAAGGGTACTTCAAGGAGGAAGGGGTCGATGTGGATCTGTTCCAGTTCGGCAGCGCCGCCGAGGGGCTGGCAGCCCTCAAGGCCGAGAAGCTCGACGTGGGAACCTTCGGTACCACCGCGCCGCTCCTCTTTATCTCGAAAGGGAGCGAGTTCACCTTCATCGGCGGCATGATGATTGGCGGACAGGCCATCATCGCCCGTCCGGAGCGTCTGGCGGAGCTCTCCGGCAAGGACCTCAGGGTCTACAAGGGAAAGAAGATCGGTCTGGTCAAGCTTTCCACCGGTGACGTCATCTTCAAGGGGGCGCTGAAGAAGGCCGGGATCGATTACAAAAAGGATGTCACCTGAGCCTCTTGCAAAAGGCTTGAAAGTTGGCGGCCAGAGGCCGCGTGCGGTGAAATTTTCACCAGTGTGCAGCATTAAGCAGAGCCTCTGATCGTTTTCATCGGCATTTATCCGGAATCCGGGCGCACCCCCCCCACGGAT